>JBBQHV010000057.1:0-9126 GCA_038324295.1 Chthoniobacterales bacterium | reverse complement strand
TTCGATGCCATCCCAAACGTCGAGAGGCTCGCGTGGTGAAGGGCTCCTGCGGCATCGACTGCTTCCGTTTGCCTCCGTCGTTGCGCGCTGGCATCCTGAGCGACTCCGAAAAAATTCCTTAGCCACGGATAGACACGGATGCAGAGAGGGGGTCCGAACCTTTCTCCCATCCGTGTTTTGTTCGTGTCTATCCGTGGCTAAAATAACCTGATCGTGTCCGACGAACGCAAAACACCAGACCAACGCGCGCAGATGACCGATCTGGAGCGGATCCGCCATTCCGCCGCTCATGTTCTCGCCACGGCCATCTTGAAAATCTGGCCGGAAGCGCAATTCGCCGCCGGGCCGCCGGTCGAGAACGGCTTCTACTACGACGTCGAACTTCCGCACCGCATCTCGCCCGAGGATTTCGAGAAGATCGAAGCCGAGATGAAAAAGGAAACGAAAGCGAACCACACTTTCGAGCGCGTGGCCGTTTCCCGCGATGAAGCCCTGGAAATGGCAAACCGTGGTGTCCTCGGTGGACTTGGTGTGAGATCCGAGCCGAGCAAGTTCAAACTCGACATCATTCAGGGCATTCCCGAAGGCGAAGAAATCTCGCTCTATCGCAACGGCGAATTCACCGATCTCTGCGCCGGCCCGCACGTCATGCGCACGGGCAACATCGGGGCCTTTCGCCTAACGAACGTAGCCAGCGCCTACTACAAAGGCGACGAGAAGAACCCGCAGCTTCAGCGCATCTACGGCACCGCCTTCAAGAACAAAACCCAGCTCGACGAATACTTCGCCATGCTCGAGGAAGCGAAGAAGCGCGACCATCGCAAGCTTGGGAAAGAGTTACAACTCTTCACCTTCGACGACGACGTCGGTCCCGGCCTCCCGCTCTGGCTCCCGCGTGGCGCTGCCATCATCGAGGAACTGGAGAAGCTGGCGAAGGAAACAGAGTTCGCCGCCAGGTATCAACGCGTCCGCACCCCGCACATTGCGCGGGAACAGCTGTATTTAACCAGCGGCCACATCCCGATGTACCAGGACTCGATGTTCCCGCCGATGGAGATGAAACGTGACAGTGATGCCGAGCTCGAGATCACCGAATTGGAAGATCGTATTCACAGATACGAGAAAAGCCTTTCTCGCATATCTGGGCGACTTGACGTCAACATCGAATCCGAAGACGAACCGCCCTACGACCCCGTTGGACAGATTCAGCAACTCAATCTCTCGATTGAAGAATTGAAGGAAGAGATCGCCCGTGGTTCTGAAAGACTCGAGGCTCTAAAGCGGAAGCACCGCTACTACCTCAAAGCGATGAACTGCCCGCACCACCACAAACTCTTCGGAGCGGTACCGCGCAGTTACCGCGACCTGCCCCTGCGCCTCGCCGAATACGGCACTAACTACCGCTACGAACAAAGCGGCGAACTCTTCGGACTCATGCGCGTGCGTTCGCTGCAGATGAACGACGCCCACATCTACTGCACCGAAGAGCAGTTCGAAGAAGAGTTCCGCGCCGTGAACGAGATGTATCTGAAATATTTCAAGATCTTCGGGATCGAGAAATACGCCATGCGTTTCTCTACCCACGATCCCTCCCGCTTAAGCGGGATCGGGGCAAAATTCGTCGATAACCCCGCGCTCTGGGCCAAGACCGAAGACATGGTCCGCGGCGTCCTCCAGCGCAGCGGGATCAACTACATCGAAGTGCCTAACGAAGCCGCTTTCTACGGCCCGAAGATCGACGTCCAGGTCTGGAGCGCGATCGGCCGCGAATTCTCCATCGCCACCAACCAGGTCGACTTCGCCGTCCCGGAACGCTTCGGCCTAAAATACAAAACCCGCGACAACACCGAAGCCACCCCGCACTGCATCCACCGCGCCCCGCTCGGCACGCACGAGCGTATCATCGGATTCCTCATCGAACACTACGCCGGCAACTTCCCCCTCTGGCTAGCGCCCGAGCAGGTCCGCATCCTCCCGATTGGCGACGACCCCGCGCTCGTCGAGTACGCGCGCGCGGTTCAGGAGGAACTCCGCGCCCATCAGGTTCGGGCCGAGCTCGACGCGAGCAGCGACCACATCAAAGCGAAAATCGCCAGCGCCGAGCAAATGAAAGTCCACACCATGCTCGTCATCGGCCACCGCGACCTGGAAGCCAACGCCGTCAGCGTGCGCGAACACGGCAAAGGCAACCTTGGGGCGCGGCCGAAGACGGAGGTCATCGCTGACATTTTACAACGGATTGCGATTCGAGAGAGCTAGCACCTGATGGACCCGCACCTAGAACCAGACGAATGGATGGAATGGTATAGTCTTTCCCCATTGCAACGCTGGGAGGAAAGCCAGAAACTCTGGGCCACTTACCTCGCCTTAGGCGGTTCTCTTGATCCCGAGCCCGATAGTCAAAGTCCTTTCGACGATCCAGAAGCATGGCGTGCGCGCGCTGCTCATGGACGGCCAGGCGTGCGTGTTCTACGGCGCGGCGGAGTTTAGCCGTGGCGTCGATGTCGCCGTTCTGGCCGAACCAGAAAATCTCGATCGGCTCACTGCGGCCCTCGCCGAGCTGCAAGCAAAGCGCATCGCCGTTCCGGAATTTCGCCCCGAGTTCCTCCAGCGCGGACATGCGATTCATTTCCGTTGCGGAACGGCCGAAGCCGACGGCATCCGCGTCGATGTCATGGCAAAGATGCGCGGGGTCGACCCATTCGCGGAACTGTGGGAAAGACGCACAACCCTGGCAGACGATGCCGGCCACGAATATCACCTGCTTTCACTGGCCGATCTGGTGCAGGCGAAGAAAACACAGCGGGACAAGGATTGGCCGATGATTGCGCGTCTGCTCGAAGCAAATTATCGGGCCAATCGCGAGCACCCCACCGCTGAGCAGGTGCGCTTCTGGCTGCGCGAAATGCGCACGCCCGGGTTGCTCAGCGAGATCGCGCGAGCGCATCCCGACGCTGCCCGAGACGGCGTCCAGACGCGGCGATTACTCCAATATGCCTCCTCTGGCGACCTGCCGTCGCTCGAGGAAGCTCTCCTCGAAGAGCAGCGAGCTGAGCGCGACGCGGACAGAGTCTACTGGCAACCCTTGAAGCAAGAACTTGAAAAGATTCGGATGAAGAGGGCGCCGGAAAAATAAAAGTACCGGGCGAGAAGCGAACGTCGCGTAGAACTGGCCAGCGCGCACGGTCTTCTGGCGGGCTCGACGCGCTACGAATGGCCCAACTAACTTCGCGCAGATCGGGGAACTTTGATTCGTTGCTTCTTCAAACTTGTCCTGCTCTTGGTCATCGCCTGCGGGCTCCTGGTTTATCTATCGCTCGGCCGCGGCTGTTCGCTGGATCATTTCCACCTGTCGAGCATCTCGTCGGTCACGCAGAAAGCTGCGAACCGGACAGCCCAAAACAACGCTCAGTCGTGGGGCAATTCCGCCTCGCTCCCCGATCACTTCGCGCGTCACGGCGCCGATTTCGGCGCTCGCGATGCCGACGATTATGCGCGGATGGCTGCGGAATTTCTGCGCCGCGCCCGGGCCGAAGGCTTCCCCGCGAAGCTGGATAATCGCGGGACCCTCCGGATTTATGATCCGCGCACCGGCGCCTTCGGCGCCTACAATCGAGACGGGACGACCAAGACGTTCTTCAAACCCGGCCACGCGAGTTATTTTGATCGTCAGCCCGGCCGAAGAATAAATCTCAAGACCTATCGATGAAGAAGAATCACACCTGTCCGGTCTGCGGTTATCCGAAGCTGAAAGAGGAAGCGCGGACGCGCGGAGGCGGCGGCTCGTTCGAGATTTGCCCGAGCTGCGGCTTTCAGTTTGGCGTGAGTGATGACGACGACGGATTCACCTACGAGCAATGGCGCGAACAGTGGCGCACCGAAGGGATGAAATGGTCCAGTCTTCAGGCTGTGCCGCACGGGTGGGATCCGCGCAAGCAGCTCGCCGCGTTCGACAGACGTTAGGCTCGACTCGCGCGCTCGGCCGCTCCGATGAACGCTTCCACGTCCGCGGCGGCAACGACCTGCTCGTTAGCCGGCTGGCCGCCAAACTGCGCGACCGGATCGAGCGGCCGCGGAAACTGGTCGCGCTCCGCCATGAACGGGAAGCGCCCGCCCTCCAATGGGGTGCTCACCTAACGAGCCTCAATTTTT
Source organism: Chthoniobacterales bacterium (assembly GCA_038324295.1). Classification (GTDB taxonomy): domain Bacteria; phylum Verrucomicrobiota; class Verrucomicrobiia; order Chthoniobacterales; family UBA10450; genus Palsa-1392. The sequence continues at coordinate 4,974 of JBBQHV010000057.1, read as the reverse complement.
CCAGACTAACGATTGCCGCGGGGTCAATTTTCCGCGAGGGAAAAGGATGGAACGTATTCGAGTCGCTTCTCTCCAGTACTACATCCGGCCGGTCCAGACCTTCGCCCAGTTTCACGATCAGGTCACCGCGCTCGTCGAAACGGCCGTCGATTACAAATGCGATCTGCTCGTTTTCCCGGAGTATTTCACCGTCCAGTTGCTCACCCTCGGGAACATCCGCCGTCCGATCCGCGAGCAGATTATCGATCTCGCCCGGCAGGTGCCGCATTACCTCGAGCTCTTCGCCGGCCTCGCCCGGCAATATAAGATTTACATCGTGGCGGGGACCATCCCAGTCTTCGACGAAAAGAAAAACGCGCTCTACAACGACTCCCATTTCTTCAGCCCCTCCGGCGAATACGGGGTGCAGGGGAAAATGCACATGACCCGTTTCGAATCGGAAGAATGGCACGTGGCCCCGCGCGAAAGGCTGAAAGTTTTCGAGACCAAGTTTGGCCGGGTCTCGATCGCGATTTGTTACGACATCGAATTCCCCGAGATCGCCCGCGCCGCCGCCCGGCAGGACGCGCAGATCATCATCGTGCCGAGTTGCACGGACGACCGGCAGGGATTTTTGCGCGTCCGTTATTGCGCCCACGCGCGCGCGATCGAGAACCAGGTCTATGTCATTCAATCGTGCACCGTCGGCTCGCTCCCGATGGTGCCGGCGGTCTCGCTCAACTACGGCCAAGCCTCGATCCTGACCCCGAGCGATTTCTCGTTTTCGCGTGATGGCATTCTCGCCGAGGGCACGCCGAACCAGGAAATGATGGTGATCGGCGAGTTGAACCTGAAGACCATCCAGGAAGGGCGCGAGACCGGGACGGTGTTGCCGTTGCGCGACAGCATCCGCACACAGGACCTGCTCGAGCAGACGGAGCTGGTGAAGTTATGAGCGGAGCGGGCGCCCCGCGGCCGGAAGTGATCGTGCGCAATACGCACCCGGAGGATTTTCCCCAGATCATTGCGATGACGCAGGAGGTTTATCACGCCAGCCCGTCGTGGACGGTCGCGCAGCTCGCTTCGCATCTGGAGGTTTTTCCCGAGGGGCAATTTGTGGCGGCGGAAAAAAATCGCCCGCGGGTCGTCGGAATGGCGGCGAGTTTGATCGTGTCCTGGGACGATTATGACATGACGACGAGCTGGCGCGATTTCACCGAGCACGGCACCTTTCGAAATCACAATCCGGAAGGCCGCACCCTCTACGGCGCGGAAATAATGGTGCGCCCGAGCGAACAAGGCCGCGGGATCGGGAAAAAACTTTACCGGGCGCGCCGCGCTCTCGTTAGGCAGCTCGGTTTGCTCCGCACCCGCGCCGGAGCGCGACTCTGCGGTTACTATCGTTACGCTGATCGCCTCACGGCGGAACAATATGTCTTGCGCGTGATGGCGGGCGACTTGAGCGATCCGACCTTGTCCTTCCAGATCAAGCAAGGTTTTGTCCCGCTCGCGGTGGCGCCCGATTATCTCCATCACGATCCGGAAAGTCTGGGTTTCGCCGCGGTCATCGAATGGCTCAACCCCGAGGTCGCGACGGCGGAAGATTTCAACGTCAGGCACACGAGCTTCAAGCAGGCTTAGCGCGGGATTTTGCGCTGGTGCCGTGGCGAGAGTTTCGGGAAGGCAGCCTAACAAGTGTCACTCTCCTTGTCGCAGCCGGGCAATGAGGGCGAGGATTTCTTCGCGCAGCGCAAAGAGACCAGCGCGGTGATGCTGAAGCCGCTCGGGCGAGAGGTACTTTTCCGCCACGCGGTCGGATGCAGTCAGGGCCTCGTTCAGGATCGAGAGAATTCGCTTCAGCCGGGCGACCGTCATCCCGGGATCGATCCCGGTCCAGTCGCGCGCGATCGAGCCGAGCGCGCCGGCGAGTTTCGCGGTCACGGTCATGAAGTGGCCGACGAAATCGCCGAGCGCGGGATCGTCACAACCGGGAAAATGACCCGCGTTCTTGAGCTCGTCGAGCAAGGCGTGGAGGAGATCGTGCGCGCGGGCCTGGAGCGGATGAACTACACGGTCATCGACGCGGCGCACCCAGTCGATGCCTTCGCGCGCGGGATCGGGCGGCGGTTCCTCGAAGTCTTCTTCGTATTCCTCAAAGGCTGGCGGCGCGTCAGCCGGCGCGCCGGCGTCTTGGGCCGCGGCTTGAGCGTCGAGCGCTTCCTCCAGCCAGCTCCATCCCATTTCGCGCGCGATGATGCGATCGGCATCGGGGTGATCGGCATATTTTTCCAGGAGCGCGCCGTAGCGCTCGGTGCGTGCATCGCTTTCGCGCAGGAATTGTTCGCAGCGAAACTCGTCCCATTTTTCCTGCGTGCCGTCCTCGTGCACTTCGAGCGCAAACACGTCGTTCCCGGCTTCGGCGGCGCGGCGCTCGCGTTCTTTTAGTTCGTCGGCGCTAAAGCGCCAGACCGGTTCGGAAACCTCGATCTCATAATCCGCGCTCTCGATCACGACACGACCGCTCAGTTCGGAGAACCATTCGACGTAAATGGCAGAAGCGAGATGCTCGGGCGGCTTGCCGCCTTTCTTAAGCAGCGCAAACGCTTCCTCAATCGGGATATCGAAGACGCGCACTTTGCGAGCGGCGGTGATGTCACCGGCAGTCCCTCGCTGCCGCAGCGCAAGAGGTGGCGTCGTCATCGGCACCGGTTTTGGATTTTCGAAACGAAGCAGGCAGCCGGCAAGGTCCGGGTGACAGTCACCGGTCAAATCGAGCTCGATCGGCCGCGCGACACCCTCGATCCAAACGCGACCAGTCACCCGGCCGCGGGTGCGGTTATCGATCTCGCCGCGCGCAACGTTTTCGTGGATTCGCCAGGCCATGGTCAAAAAGTAGAGAACGGTGACGAAGAGCGAAAGCGTGATGTTGCGTGTGCGGCGCCCCAGGTTTCTCGCCAAATCGCGTAACCGGTTTTGCTTGTCGGACGCGTCTTCGCGGCGGAAAATTTTTGCTATGAAAACGCGATGGCTGGCCCTGCTGCTGGCCCTGACGCTCTTTCCGGCGTCGGGGGTCCGTTCCGAAACCAAACCCGAGACTAAATCGAAAGCGCTCGCGCCGCGCCTCGACGAAGTCGGTCAACATCCGTTTGCGGTTACGACGACTTCGCCGGAAGCGCAGCGTTTCGTCGAGCAGGGTCTCGCCCTCGCCTACGGTTTCAATCACGCCGAAGCGATCCGCTCCTACCAGGAAGCGCAGCGGCTCGATCCCGATTGCGCGATGGCTTTCTGGGGCGAAGCGCTTGCGCTCGGGCCGAACATCAACGCCCCGATGAACGAAGAAGCGGCGGCCCAGGCCTGGGCGGCGCTCCAAAAAGCGCAGGCCGCGGCGCCGAAAACGAGCGCGCGCGAGCAGGCTTACATCGCTGCCCTAACGAAACGTTACGCGGAGAAAAGCCCAACCGATGGTCAATCGCTCGACCTTGCCTATGCCGATGCGATGCGCGGCGTGATGCAGCAGTATCCCGACGATCTCGACGCCGCCACCCTTTTTGCCGAGGCCGCGATGGACACGATGCCGTGGAATTATTGGACAGAGCAGAAAGAACCCAAACCCCTAACGAAAGACGCAATCGACGCCCTCGAGTCCGTCCTCGCGCGGATGGAAGATCACGCCGGCGCGAACCACCTTTACATCCACACGGTGGAAGCGGGGCCGCATCCCGAGATCGGCCTCCCCGCCGCCTATCGACTCGAAGAGCTCGCGCCCGACGCCGGTCATCTCGTCCACATGCCGGGCCATATTTATCTCAAGTGCGGCCTCTACGATCGGGCCTCGCTCGTCAACGTCCGCGCGATCGCGGCCGATCAATCCTACATCGCCGCCTGTCGCCGGCAGGGGTTCTATCCCGCGGCCTATTATCCGCATAACATCCACTTCCTCTGGTACACGGAATCGATGGAGGGCCGGAGCAAAGATGCGATCGCCTCGGCGCGAAAAGTCTCCAATTACGTTTCGCATTGTCAGCCGAGTGCGCCGGAAAAGTCGCGCCAGAATCCGCTCCCGGCTTTGACCCTCGCCCGGTTTTCGAAATGGGACGACGTCCTGAAAGAGCCGCTCAGCGAAGACACCGGGACCTTCGAATCGGGCCTGCACCATTACGCGCGCGCGCTCGCCTTCGCGGCCAAGGGAAAAAAGGAGAAAGCGGAAGAGGAAAAGAAAACGCTCGATCAAATTCTTGCCGGCCCGGAGATCGAGAAGCTGGAAACCGAAAGCCTTCCCGGCAAAAGTGTCCTGCAAGTGGCCAGCCTGGAGCTGACCGCCGCGCTCGCCAAAGCGCGCGGCGACGTAGAAGCGATGACCAAAGCCTACGCAACCGCGGTCGCCGCCCAGGACAAGCTTCCTTACATGGAGCCGCCGTTTTATCATTACCCGATCCGACAGGTTTACGGCGCGGCCCTTTTGCACGCAAACAAACCGGCCGAAGCGGAAGCCGTTTTCCGGGCCGACCTTCGGCAGACGCCGCGCAACGGCTGGAGTCTCTACGGCCTCTGGCAAAGTTTGAAAGCGCAGGGCAAGACCGAGAACGCGGCGCGAATGGAGCGCCGCTTCAAAGAAGCCTGGAGATTCGCCGACATCCCGACGCCGTTCCCCCCATCAGGCTGACGCGAATCCAATTCGCGCGTCTCCTCCGCCTAACACTTCCACAAACCTGGAGGGCGGAGCTCCTGCGACGCCGGGGGACGGGCCAAACCTGACTGTCCAAAATTAGATCAGCGCCGGGCTCGCTCGCCCCTCCGGGGTTCATCCTCTCTCCGGCAAGAATCGGCATCATCGCTTGTTGAGTAATACCGATTGCGGTATTACCAGAGCATGAAGATCACGAGCAAGGGCCAGGTCACCATCCCGTTGCCGATTCGCGATCGCTTCGGGCTCCATCCGGGCACGGAAGTCGAGTTCGTGGCCGACAACGGGAAAGTGGTCCTGCATCCGCGGCG
>JBBQHV010000056.1:0-9182 GCA_038324295.1 Chthoniobacterales bacterium | reverse complement strand
CTGGTCGACGACATCCGGATTCGCGAGTTCCTGCTCAAGCCGCTCGACATGAAAGTGAGCGATTTGATGGATGAGAATTTCATCGCGCTCAACGTGACTGACTCGCAGGAGGAAGCGGTCAACGTCTTCCGAAAATACGACCGGAGCGCGCTCCCGGTGGTCGATTCCACCGGCGTCCTGGTGGGATTGGTGACGATCGATGACATGCTCGACGTCGCGGAAGAAGAAGCGACCGAGGATATCCAAAAATTCGGCGGCATGGAGGCGATGGAAGAGCCTTACATGCGCATCCCGCTCTGGCGGATGGTGCGCAAGCGCGCGACCTGGCTGGTGGTGTTGTTCCTCGGGGAAATGCTGACCGCCTCGGCGATGGGCTATTACGAAGGGGCGATCGCGAAGGCCGTCGTGCTCGCGCTTTTTCTTCCGCTCATCATTTCGAGCGGCGGCAACTCCGGGTCGCAGGCCTCGATGTTGATCATCCGCGCGATGGCGCTCGGCGAAGTGACGCTGGGGGATTGGTGGCGGGTGATGCGCAAGGAGTTGATCGCCGGGTTGCTTCTCGGGCTCGTGCTCGGGACGATTGGCTTTCTGCGGGTGGCGGTGTGGGCGCAATTCTCAACCGTCTACGGACCGCACTGGATTTTGGTGGCGCTGACGGTGGGAATCGCGCTCGTTGGGGTGGTGCTGTGGGGTTCGCTCTCCGGTTCGATGTTGCCCTTTATCTTGCGCGCGGTCGGGGCTGATCCGGCGACTTCCTCGGCGCCCTTTGTCGCGACGCTCGTCGATGTGACCGGGCTAGTCATTTACTTCAGCCTCGCTCTCGTCATCATGCGGGGCGCGATGTTGTAGACGCTTCGCGCCTCGCAGGTACCTGTTTAGCGTTGTTGACCCACGGAACGGACTGTGCGTTGGCACTGCGTTGTAGCACAGGCATCTTGTCCGCCAATCGGACGGACTCGTCCTGTGGCGAGCCTGTGGGGCCACCGGGCGTCTCGCCCGGTGTTTCGGTTTATCGGTCTCGATTCACCGGGCGAGACGCCCGGTGGCCCCACAGCCGAGACGGCTGTGCCACCTCAAACGGCGCAACGCTAAACAGGTACCCTCCCAGAGAGGGAGGCGTCTACAGTCAGGCTAAAACGGCCATCCCGGATTCAATCGCCACCCAGTCGTTGCGGGCGCGCGATTCGGCCACCGCCTGGACGACCCGCATGTAACGCACGCCGTCTTCGAAGTCGGGATGCGGTTGCACGCGCCCGCGCGATTTCACCGCGGCGATGAAGTCGTCTTCGACGTGCCAGTTGGTCTCGAGGTCGTCGGTTAACTCGGCCACGCGCAAGGCGCGATCGCCGATCTGGCCGACGTGCACAACGTCCGATCCGAAGTCGTAGGTGAGGGTGCCGAGATCGCCGTAAACTTCCAGCCGATCGGCCGGCGAATGCGCATCGACCCCGCTGAATTCGAGGACGCCCTCGATCCCATTGGCGAAACGGCAGAGCACCGTGAGCAGATCGGGAATGATCACTTCGTAACCCTGTCGGACCGGCTGAATGATTTTCCCAAGAGCGAACACGCCAGTGATGTCGCCGAACCAGTTCTGCAACACCTCCGCATAAATCCCGAGGGTGAGGCAGTTGAGGCCGCTCATCTCGACGCGCTGCCGCCAGTGCGCGGGCGCGTCGGGGTCGAGGAAGGCGCTGTTCAAACTCTGAAGGCGCAGATGATGCGGGCGGCCGAGCACTTTTTCGGCGAGTAATTTCCGCACGAGCAAATCGGCGCGCATCCCGTGCGGCGGCGGGCACAGCATCGTGACGAGGGCGGGAAAACGGCGCGCGGTCGTGAGCATTTCCTCCGCTTCACCCAGGTCCATCGCCATCCGCGCCTGACAAAAAACGTGCTTCCCGGCTTCGAGGGCCGAGACCGTCACGGCGGAATGCATGTAAGGCGGGGTGCCGATCCAGACGATGTCGAGATCGCTCATGCCTAACAATTCCGCCCAGTTCTGCATCGGGGTGACATGGGGCGCGTTTGCGCGGCAGAATTTATCCGCGCTTTCATAGGTTGAATTACAGATCGCGACCACTTCGACATCGGGATTGCGGAGGAGCGCGGGGAGGTGGCGGCGGCGCACGATTTCACCCGCCCCGACGATTCCGATCCGCAGCTTGGAGTGATTTTTTTGGCTCATAAGAAAGCGCCGGATGAGACCGAAAGCGGCGGAAAATCATTTGACCATGGTTCGCGGCGGCGTTTCAACTCCGAAAGCGCCGCGCGGGCAACAATCGCTTGACCATCCCGGCGAGCGACGGCATTTTACGCGCCCCACCACCGGCTTATGTCAAAAGTTTGCAGCATCACAGGCTCGAAACCGTCTCGCGGCAGCGTGATTCACCGTCGCGGCATGGCGAAGAAAAAGGGCGGCGTCGGTCGTCACGTAACCAAGAATGTGCCTCGCACCTTCAATCCCAATCTGCGCGTGCAGCGCATCTGGGTGGCGGAGCTAAACAAGTTCATGCGCGTGAAACTGACGGCGCGCGGCTTGAAGACGATCAATAAAAACGGCGCCTACGCGACGCTGAAAAAAGCCGGCTTGATCGCGGCCTGAGCCGGGTGGCTGTAGCGGCGGTCTGTGACCGTCGCGATTTGGACTACACTCCAGTCGCCCGCGACGGACATAGACCGCCGCTACAGTTCCGCGTTCCCTTCCGGACTCGTTTCCGCGACCACGACCGGGCTTTCCTCCGGCTCGGAAGAGGCAACCGCTTCGGGCTCGTTAGGCGCTTCCGCTTCGGTCAGCCCCGCGGGCTCGTCCGGGACGGCCGCCTCGGTAGGCGCAGCTGCGGCGGGCTTTCCCTGTTTCTTCGGTGGAGCTGTCTTAGTCCGAGCGAGATCGAGCAGGCCATCGTTAAATTCGATCACGTGGCCTTCGCTGATCAGCCAATGCAAATCGGACGCGAGCGAGAGCTTTTTCCTTTCGAGATCGTCCGCCGGGCCGTTGCTTCCTTCCGGCGGGAGCATATTCTCGAGCAACTGCTTGCGGGTGATCCCGGAATTTTCCGCGAGGACACGCAGGACGGCCGCGATCGAAGGCGAAAGCGACGTGCTCCCGTGGCTGATCGGCCGCGGGCGGACCGGGGCGACGAAAAGCATCGACTTGCGATGGCGGAAGAGATGAAGGCCATTGGCCGGAAAAGCGCCGATCAATTCCTGCATCATCTTGGAAGGCGACCGGATCTCGCGCGCCCAGGCGTCCTCGATCACGCGGCCGAGGGCACGATCGGGGAGGCGGCGGCTGACCACGCCGTCGATCGTCAGCTCGGTGGTTTCGCGGAGCAGACCCGGCAGGTAATGCTGGCGAAAATGGCGTTCTGCTTCCGCCACGCTCTGAAAGGTGATGGGCGGCTCCTCCTTCAGCGTGGTGTAGGTGGTGACGCTGCGCGCCTCTTCTTTCCAGCGCTCGACCACTTCCGGATCGTTCACGATCTCGATCTGCCGTTGGTAATCGGGGAAGCTCATCCGCCGGCTGAAACGCTGCTCGTAGAGGCCGCGCAATTTCTGCTGGTAAGCATGGTGGTTGGTCGGGCCGAGCAATGTTCCGCTCAAACGATCCCGCGCCACGCTCGTGAAATTGCCCTTGATCGGGTCCGACTGGGAGACATCGGTGCGGTAAAAATTCTCCTTCTCGTTAGGGAAAGCGCCGTTCTCGAGGAGCCTCCGGTCGCTCGCCGCCGGGCCGTTTTCACCCGCTTGAAAGAGGACCGCGCTCTCCGCTTTCAGGCGCACATCGTAGCGCTCCGGCTTTTCCAGAAACATCCGGGCAAGCGAAAAAACCGAGTAGGCGAGATGACCCGATTTGATCTGCGCGAGCACACTCTCGAGGGCGCGCGGCTCCGGCAAGAAACGCACTTCCACCGCCGGGGCGGGCGCGAAATGCTCCTCTCGCTGTCGTTCCGGGGGCGCGGCGCGGGGGGCGGGCGGCCGGCGATTTCCTCCCCGCCCCTCGCGGCGCGGCTCCTCCCGACGCGGCGGGCGCGGCCCGCGCTCGCGCCGTTGGCCTCCGCGCCGCTCCCGCTGGCCCGGCCCGCTGCTCTCTTCGCCCGCGAAATCGGCATAGCGATTATCGTTAGGCGATTCCGTCGCCCAGGCGGGAAGCATTTTCAGATCGATCAGATCGGCGGCCGGGTCCTGCTCAGACATTGGAGTCTGTACGCGCGCGCGCGCAGATGTAAAATGCGGCGGCGATGTCACACGAGAAGGGGCGCGTCAGAGGCCAAGAAATTGACCACGAATGAGACGGATTGCCCGGATGAGAGAAAGAGATTTCCCGCTTCGGCCCATCCGTGTCATCCGTGGAATCCGTGGTCAATCTTTTCAATTCGGCCGATGGGCCGGCACGGCGCAAAAAAATTGACAAGCGGCCCGATTATTTTAGTTGCCAACAGGTCGCGGCACCTTTAAGCCGTCACCCACAGCAAGCCAACAAGGAGAAATTTATGTCGGATAAACCGATCGAAGAAAAAGTTAAGGAGATCATCGTGGAGCAACTCGGCGTGAACCCAGAGCAGGTCACCCCGACGGCTTCCTTCATCGAAGATCTCGGCGCCGATTCGCTCGATATCGTCGAACTGGTGATGGCCTTTGAAGAGGAATTCTCGGTCGAAGTGCCCGACGAAGACGCGGAGAAACTGCAGACCGTGGGCGACGTCGTGAAGTACATCGAGGACAAGGCGAACAAAGAGGAATAACGCCGCGGCCTACGCCATCGCCCCGCGCCCTGGGGTAGTGCAACTCAAGACACGGCTCCGGCCGTGTTTTTTGTTTCCCCGGGTTGCGGTCACGCTTTCGCCGGAGAAAATAGCGCGTGAATCTCCTCTGGCTGAACGACCCCCTTTTCGATCTCGCCGGCCGTCACATTTCGGTCCTCGGGATCGCGGCTTTCGTCGGGCTTTTTGCCCTCGGCCTGATCGTCGCCAAGCTCGTCCAGAGCGGACCCGTCCGGCGCTTTCTCGCCCGCTTCAAGCTCGACAGCAACCTGGTCGCGATCGTCACCACGCTCCTGAGCGTCGTCGCGCTCGTCTTCTTCACCGTCGCGGCGGTCAACGGCCTCGGCATTCCCCTCGCCTGGAGCGCGCCCCTCCCGGGTGTACCGATCAGTCTCCTCCAGATTTTTCTCCTCGTCGGCCTGCTCTTTCTCGTCTTCTGGATTTCCTCGCGGACGAAGCGCTTCCTCTTCAATCGCTTCCTCGTGCACAGCGGGCTCGACCGCTCGCTTCAGTACGCGATCTCGCAAATCGCCTCCAACGTCATCCTCGTCGTCGGCATTTTCGTCGTTCTGCAAAACACCGGGATTCATCTCGAGGCGCTGACGGTTTTTGCCGGCGCGGTCGGCGTCGGGATCGGCTTCGGGTTGCAGAATATCACGAGCAACTTCATCAGCGGCCTCGTCATCCTGGCGGAGCGACCGATCACGATCGGCGACCGGGTGGAAGTCGCGGGCGTGACCGGCCAGGTCGTGAAAATTCGCGCCCGCAGCACGGTCGTGGTCACGAACGACAACATCACGACGATCGTGCCTAACCAGAAGTTCATCGACTCGCCGGTGACGAACTGGACCTATGGCGATCCGCGGGTGCGTTTCCGCGTCCCGGTCGGCGTGGCCTACGGCAGCGATACGGAGCTCGTCCGGACGAAGTTGATCGAGGCGGCGGAGGAAGATCCGCACACTCTGGAGGATCCGGCCCCGAGTGTTTTCTTCATCGAGTTTGGCGATAGCTCGCTCAACTTCGAGCTCGTCGCCTGGAGCAATGAAATGAGCAATCGCCCCCGCCGTTACCGCAGCGATCTGAATTTTGCGATCGACCGGAAATTCCGCGAAGCCGGGATCGAGATTCCGTTCCCGCAACGCGACATCAATTTCCGCACCGGGGTGGTGAAAATGGAAAAAGCGCCTAACGACGAGCGCTTGCCCTCGCCGGATCGGGCCGCCAAAACGCCCGACGGTGACAAGCCCGCTCCGGCGTCCTAACTTTTCCCGCGATGGAAAAGCGACCGTTCGGAAAGACCGACATGCAGGTCTCGGTCCTCGGCTTCGGCGGGGCCGAGATCGGGAATGAAGAATCCGACGCGGCCACGGTCGAGCGATTGCTGGGCAGCGCCCTCGACGCCGGCTTGAACGTGATCGACACGGCGGAGTGTTATCGCGCGAGCGAGGAATTGATCGGCCAGACGGTCGGAGGGCGGCGCGACGAGTTTTACCTTTTCACAAAATGCGGGCATCCCCACGGGGTCGAAGGGAGCGCGAACTGGTCGCCCGCTTCGCTCCTCGAGAGCATCGAACGCAGCCTCGGCCGGCTCCGGACCGATCGCGTCGATCTGGTCCATCTGCACAGCTGTCCGGAAGCGGTTTTGAAAAAGGGCGACGCCATCGCGGCGCTGCAGACCGCGCGCGAGAAAGGCTACACGCGCTACATCGGGTACAGCGGCGACAGCCACGCGGCCCGCTACGCGGCGGAATGCGGCGCCTTCGATTCGCTCCAGATTTCGATCAACCTCGCCGACCAGGAAGCGATCGATTTTGTCCTGCCGGTGGCGCGAAAAAAAGAGATGGGCGTGATCGCGAAGCGGCCGATCGCCAACGCCGCCTGGAAGACGGGGCACAAGCCGCTCAACTCCTATCACCAGCCCTATTGGGATCGGTTGCGGAAACTGAATTACCCTTTTCTGCAGAGTCCCGACCTCGCGAAATCGGTCGCGCTCGCTCTGCGTTTTACCCTCACCACTCCCGGAGTGGCGACCGCGATCGTGGGGACGACGAAGCCCGAGCGCTGGGAGGAGAACGCCCGGCTCATCGAGGCCGGCCCGCTGAGCGACGAAGAATACTCGCAAATCCGCGAACACTGGAACGACATCGCGCCCAGGACCTGGATCGGGCAGACGTAGATAGGTCCTATAAGTCGCATAGGACCCATACGACCTATCTCCTGATGCTTCTCCCGCGAATGCGCGCCCAGAGCGAGCGCGAGCGAACCGGCGAAGGTGAAGCTGGCGCGCTCGTCGCCGCGGTGGTTGGGCCGGCCATCGCCGCCTCTTAGCGTGAGAGCACGGCGAGGTAAAGCCGAGAGCGCGGTTGTAGCCGGGGGCGTTGAACCCGGCGGGTGTGGCGGTTGGCCCCGGCTAAGTCCAGCCGGGGTCAACGCCCCCGGCTACAACTCGACAGCTTCCTTGCGGTGAACTAAGTGTGGCCGTGCGCGGGCGGTTAGCTCAGCGGTAGAGCGGCACGTTTACACCGTGTTGGTCGGGGGTTCGATCCCCTCACCGCCCAGTCGTTCGCTTTCGTTTCGCGCGCGCCGCGGCAGGGGGAGCCGGCAAAATCGCCGTGGCCAGAAAGCGCTGCACGATCTCATCCTCCTGATTTCGCGTGATGCAGCGATAACGCAGGATGCCGTAGCCAGGCCGTTTCCTGGAAAGGCGGGTGCTCAGGATTTTGATTTCGACCCGCAGGACATCGCCCGGACGCACCGCTCGCGGCCAGCGCAACCGATCGACCGCTACCCCGATCATGCCTCCAGTCACTTCCATCATTTCCACGAAAAGGCGCATCGAGATGGAGGCGGTCTGCCAGCCGCTCGCCGACATCTCGCCGAGCAGGCTCTCGCCTTTTGGCCGCGCTTTGAGGTGAGCGGATTGCGGATCGAATTTTCTCGCGAAGGCGACGATTTCCGCTTTCGAGATTTTCTGCGTCTTGGAAACGAGGCGGTCGCCGGCCGAAAAATCTGCAAAGGTTCGTGACACGCCGGAGCATCGCGGCATTGCCCGGCGGGACGCAAGATGTAAGCTTTGCCTAACGACTCCATGACGGACCAGGAATTGATGCAAACGGCGATCGCGCAGGCGCGCAAGAGTCTTGGCGAAGGCGGCATTCCGATCGGCTCGGCCCTCGCGCGCGAGGGCGAGCTGCTCGCGACCGGCCATAACAAGCGCGTCCAGGAGAGCGATCCGGTCACGCATGCCGAGATCGACTGCCTGCGACGGGCCGGACGGATCGGAAGTTTTCGCAACACCGTTCTCTATTCCACCCTCATGCCCTGCTATCTCTGCAGCGGCGCGGTCGTGCAGTTCGGGATCGGCAAAGTCATCGTCGGGGAGAGCCGCACGTTTCCGGGCGCGCCCGATTTCATGCGCAGCCACGGGGTCGAGGTGATCGATCTCGATCTGCCGGAATGCATCGAGATGATGAGCAAATTCGTCGCCGAAAATCCCCAGCTCTGGAACGAGGATATCGGTCGTTAGGCCTGGTATTCGATCCGGACGACTTCGAGCTCGGTCTCGCCGGAAGGAAATTTGAAGCGTACGCGCTGGCCGAGCCGGGCGTTGAGCAGGGCGCGCGCGATCGGCGAAACCCAGCTGACCCAATCCCGGTCGAGATCGATTTCGTCCGCGCCCACGATCCGGTAACGCGATTCCTCGCCTTGCGGATCGCGCACCGTGACGGTCGCGCCAAAGCGGACGCGATCGTGCGGCTCGGGCGGCGGCGGTAGCACTTCCGCGCTTTGCAAAATACTCTGCAACTCGTCGATCCGCCGATCACGCGCGGGTGAGCGCTCGGTTTTCTGCCAATCCTGCAGCTCGGCCTGCATCCGCGCCGCGCCGCCCGGGGTGAGATAATTGCGCGCGCCTTCCGGCAACGTGACCGCGCGCTCGATCGCCTCCGGCTGCTCCGGCACGCCGCTGTCTTCGCGGGTAAAGGCTTTGCTCATCGCTAAAGCTATCGCTTCGCAGACGACCTGGAAGCTTGAAAATCATGTGCCCCGGCTGATGCTACGGCCCCATGATTCCGGCCCGGCTTCTCTCGGCTTCTCCTCGTCCATCGGGTTGGAAACTGAACGCCCGAAGTCCGGTGGCCAAGCAAATTTCCAGTCCGTTCAGTTATTCAGCCGATTGTATTTCTTCAACAACTCCCGCATCCGCTCGTGGGGCAAGGCTTCGACCTCGTGACCGTCGCGCCCGGTCATGCTCCGATTATCGACCAGGGCATTAACGATCGCTTCCTCGACCGCCTGCACGGTCGCCTCAAAGAGCGGATCCATCCGATCGTTAGGCACGGTCCGCACGGTCTGAGTCGGCTGCTCGGGATTGGCCGCGCCGGGATTCGCGGTCGAGAAGGCGATGAACAAATCACCCGAGCC
>JBBQHV010000055.1:0-9272 GCA_038324295.1 Chthoniobacterales bacterium | reverse complement strand
TCCGGCTACCAAATCGTCACCCACCTGACTCAACGCCAAGGCTGCGCGTTCATTCTTGCTGATCAACGCTACGCTTCCCGCGTAGATGCCCTGTTGCATACCGGATACGAAAATCACCCGTTCGGCCAAGCCTAACTCTCGCCACCAAACGCCGTCGAAGTTCGGGCCAGCTTGGCCATCAGCCAGCTGGAACAGCATCACGATTGCAACCATTGCTGGCAGGAACGGAGTTTTCATCAAGCGGGTTCTACTGCCTAACGAATCCAGTGAGCAAGCAAATTCACCAGCCACAGAATCACCCCGACGCGTATCGCCTAACGAATGCGCTTGGATAGCCGGCCGTCGATGTTCTCAGAAAGGAATTGTGCAATTGTGTCAATTTTCCGCTCCTTAACATTCACGGCGCATCCGGGCGGTCTTATTGTCGAAAAAATTCTGAGCCGTTAATCGATTTGATGAACCACCTAGCCCTTCAAGCTCGCACCCTCCCGCCCGATTCACCCCCAGATTCTGCCGCGCGCGTCTCCGATTTCCCGCGCTTCGCGGTCATATACCGGACTCGTGCAACGGGCGCAGGTGTGCAAGCGCGCGGCGCTTCGTGTCCACGTCCAGGTGCGTATAACGCTCGTGAATTTTTTCGTCGTTGTGGCCGCTGATCTGGCGGCGCACATCAGCGGGAACGTCCGCATTCGCCAGCTCGGAAACGAAGGTGTGACGTAGCGAGTGGAAGCCGAGCGTTTTGAACTGCCGCCCCTTGCCCTTCTTCTCGACGCCACGATCGGAGTAAATCCCCGCCGCAGCCATTACCCGCTGGAACATCGAAGAGAGTCCACGATTCCCGCCTGTGCTCTTGCTCGCCAGCGTCGGGCAAAGCTTCGCTGCCGGATCGTCGCTGCTCGGCAGTGAGAGTAAGTGCGCTTCCACTTCGGGCATCAGCGGCACTTCCAGTTGTCCCGTGACGTGCTTCTTCCAGTCTGGCCGGCGCGCCAGTCCGCGATTCGCTTTGCGCGGCAAGTAGCGAATCTGCCGCAGCTCGAAGTTCACATTTTCCCAGGAAAGACTGACCGCATCGCTCAGCCGCAGTCCGGAGTAATACGCGAGCAAGATTGCGGTTTTCCATTCCGGTTTCGCCTGTGCGATCAATCCCCGGAGCTGCTCGTGAGTGAATACATCGCGCGCTTCCTTCTCCACATCGAAGGTCTTGACTGACTCTGCGGGATTGGTGGCAATCAATCCCTCCCGCCGCGCATCGTTGAAGAGACTGCGAAGCGTTTTCAGCGCGAGATTCGCTGTGGTCTGCGCCTTGCCTTCCTTCACATGAAAATCGCGAAACGCCTTCACGTCCTGCGCGGTGATCGCCTCCACACTTGCAGCGCTGCGCTGCTTGCCGGCTTGCTTCAAAAAGTCGTTCACGACGCCGCTGTAACGGATAAACGTCGCCTCGCTCGAAGTGACCTGCTTTGATCGCAGCCACTCCGCCGCGTAGTTCGCGAGAGACCGGAAACGAATCGCGCTGTCGCCGCTCAGCTCGCGAATCTCATTAAGAATCTTCCGCGCCTGCTCTTCAGGAAAGTTACGGCCGACGGCCTTCTGCGCCGCTTCTTGCATCCGAAGGCAGAACGCCATCGCCGCGTCGCGATCCTTCAGCTTCGTGGATTTAAAGCAGCGCTTTCCATTCGGAAGCGTGAAGGCACAATAAAAGAATGGAGATTTGTCGCGTGGGTCTTTATGAATTGAAGCCATGGGACATAACGTAAGTCATAACGATTCTGTCGGTCAAGCATGTTTTAGACGGTCGCTCTACGAGGGAAAACCCGATTTTGAGGAGGCGTGTTTGGAGTCGGGGGTTCAATTCCCTCTCCAGCCACCTCTTCCCGATGCGCCGGAGCTTTTTTTCGTTCCAAACGACGGGCGCGATCTGCTAAAAGACAGGCGAAATGGATCAATGGTCCTACCCTTTCCGCCACGTCCTGAATGACGAGCTGAACCGGTTTGGCGAAGATGAGCCCGCGCCTAACGACACCGACCCGGTGCTCCGGCGGGCCCACGAAGCGCGCATGGCCGGGATCGCTTTCTCCGGCGGCGGGATTCGGAGCGCGACTTTCAATCTCGGCGTGCTCCAGGCCCTCGCCGACCTGCGGCTCCTGCGAAAATTCCACTATCTCTCGACCGTCTCGGGCGGCGGCTACATCGGGAGCTGGCTCGTCGCCTGGATCCATCGGCGCGGCGGCGATCTCGAGGAAGTCTCCTGCGCCTTGCGCACCGCCTGGTCGGAGCATCTCAGCGGCCGCGCTCCGGAGGAGATTCGGTTTCTGCGCCGCTTCAGCAATTATCTCACCCCGAAACTGGGCTGGCTCGGCGCCGACACCTGGACGGTGATCGCGATTTATCTGCGCAACGTTCTCCTCAATATGACGACCCTGGTCGCGGCCCTCGCCTTCGTCCTCATGCTCCCGCGGGTTCTGGGAATTTTGATGGACGTGCCGCTGCCACCTGGCACCGGGCTCCTCTCTTTCTCCGCGCTCGCCTTTCTTGGCTTGCTTGTTCTGGTCGCGGCCTGCGTCAGCTGGAATGTGCTTTTTCTGAAACGTCGGGAGGGCGACATCTGGACGGGCGAACCGCTCAAGGCCGGAGAGCTTAACGTTCGTCAACTCCTCCCGCGCCCTCGGCCTAACGACTCCGCGGCGAAGGATGAAATTCTGTTCCCGGAAAACTCGGGCGGCGAGTTCAAGAATTTCGTGCTCGATCTCGAATTCACCCGCGAGACGGAAAACGCCTGCTCGACTCTGGCGGTGCGCGTCGCGGCGGACGGGAAAAAGTCGGCTTCGGAACGGGAGATTCAGATCGGCCGGAGCCCATCCGGCGGCACCGGAGACATCATCGGCGGGCAGAAAGCCGACGTGCACCATCTCCAGCCGGCCGGTTCGTCGGAGCCGGACCGGTTGCGGGTGGTGTGCGTGGGACAGGACTGCACCGTCCGGTTGAACGGCTGCGTCGTGAATGTGGGGCGTGCGCGAGGGCCGATTGCGGAGTCGGGTCGCATCGCCCTGCGCCACCCTGCCGGAGGGAAACGGGTGACGGTGCGAAGCCTGCTCGTGCGGACCTTGCCCGACCCGCCGCTGCCCAGCCGGCAGGGTGCGGTGCAGGCTTTTATCGTGCTTCCGCTCCTCCTCGCGGGATTGATTTCCACCCAATGGCTGGGGCAGAGCGAACCGCTTTCGCGATTGTTAGGCGTGCCCGCTTCCTGGAGCGCCTGGTTCGACGAACGGCCATGGGTGCTCTGGGCCAGCGTGGCCGCGGCCGTCCTCATCCTCGCGCAGGTGCTCGAGTTGCTGGCGGAAGGCTGGCGCCGGTTTCGGCGGCGCGAGAACGAGCCCTTGGACAAGAGAAAAATCGCGAGTGATTTGTGGCGCGCGATTTGGAGCATTATTTCGATCGCGATCGGCGGAGCGGTTGGTGGTCTTGCCCTGGCTGCTTTTCATCAGCTTCTTCCCGCGCCCGGAAATTTCTGGCCGCGCCTCGTCTGGGGACCGCCCGCATTCATCGTGGCGGTTTCCATTACACTCATCCTCTATATCGGACTGCGCGGGCATCATCTGAGCGAGGCCTTGCGCGAATGGTGGAGCCGGCTCGGAGCCTGGCTTCTCATCTACGCATTGCTCTGGACCGGCCTCTTCGTCGTCGCGCTCTACAGCCCGCCATTTTTGCATTGGCTGGCTGTGAATCTGAAGACGGCCCTCGCCGCGCTCAGTCTGGGCTGGGTGGCGACAACGTTCTTCGGGCTCCTCGCTTCCACCAGCTCCAAGACCGGCCGGCGCACCACGAGCCGCTGGCGCGAAATGCTCGCCGCGGTCGCGCCTTACATTTTCATCGTCGGTCTTATCGCCGGCCTTTCCTGGGGGATCAACGGGATCATCTCACCCACTCCCGCCGTCCCGGCCACGCGGAATGCAGCTGCCTCGCCCGGCGGCGTGAATGTGCGCGTCGAAGGCGCGGAACGTTCTCCGGTCGAGGTGAAAGTTTCCCCCAATCCAAACCATGGGCCGAGCCTGCGGCAAACGACTACCGCACATTGGCAGGCGATGGCGGCGGCGCATCGCGGAGTGCGGCTCGATGGCCTTCTCTCCGAAGCGCTCGCCTGTGTCGATGCCCTCTTCGAGAAAGGCGCGCCGCTGAGCGGGAATTGCCTGCTCCTCATCCTCCTCGTCAGCACCTTGTTCATCGCCGGGGTGCTCGGGGTCTGCGTCGATATCAACGATTTCTCGATGCACATGATGTATCGCAATCTCCTCGCGCGTTGCTATCTCGGCGCTTCGAATGCCGGCCTCCGCAACGCCCATGCTTTTACCGGCTTCGATCAGAACGACGATATCCCGCTAGCTTCGCTCGCGCAGGCGGATTGGACCTGCGAAAACTCCGGCCCGTTTCCGATCGTCAACTGCTCGCTCAATCTCGTCGGCGGCCGCGAGCTTGCCTGGCAGCAGCGCAAGGCGGCCTCCTTCGTCTTTACCCCGCTCTACTGCGGCTACGATTTTTCCGATCTTCCGCCCGGCTTCTGCAGCACCACTCCGGGGCCCGACAGGAAACCGCCCGCCTACGCCGCCTCCCGCACTCCGCTTACTCTCGCGACCGCGATGGCCATCTCGGGCGCGGCGGCCAGCCCAAACATGGGTTATCACACCTCGCCCGCGCCCGCTTTTCTCATGACTCTCTTCAACGTCCGGCTCGGTTGGTGGATCGGAAATCCGCGCCATAAAAAGGGCTGGAGCCGTTCCGCGCCCGGCTGGGCCCTCGGGCGCCTCGTTGCGGAAATGTTTGGCCTAACGAATGCCGGAGGTCATTACGTTTACCTTTCCGATGGCGGGCATTTCGAAAATCTTGGCATCTTCGAACTCGTCAGGCGGCGCTGTCGTTTCATCATCGCCTGCGACGCGGAGGAGGATGGCGAGTTCGGGTTCGGCGGCCTCGGGAACGCGATTGAAAAATGCCGGACCGATCTCGGGGTCGATATCGAGCTCGATGTCGAGGCGATCGGGCAGCGCGATGAAAACCGCCGGAGCCGCTGGCATTGCGCGGTCGGCCGCATTCGCTACGACCTGACAGATGCCGGCGCGCATGCCGGCACGATCCTCTATCTCAAGTCCTCCCTCACCGGCGATGAGCCGACCGATATCCTGCGCTACGCCGAGCGCAATGCCGCTTTTCCGCACGAGAGCACGAGCGACCAGTGGTTTGGTGAATCGCAATTTGAGAGCTATCGCGCGCTCGGGCGCCACGTCGCGATGAGCGCGTTCGCCCCGGTCGAGGAACCCGAGAATCTCGCCGGCCTAACGACAGAGCGGCTCTTTGTTAATCTCGCCCAGCGCTGGCATCCGCCCGGAGCGCCGATCGATCCGGCCTTCGCGCGCCGCGGGGAAACGCTCAACGCGCTCTATGAAA
Source organism: Chthoniobacterales bacterium (assembly GCA_038324295.1). Lineage (GTDB taxonomy): Bacteria > Verrucomicrobiota > Verrucomicrobiia > Chthoniobacterales > UBA10450 > Palsa-1392. The sequence continues at coordinate 3,833 of JBBQHV010000055.1, read as the reverse complement.
CGCTCCGCACGGATGAAAATCTGCGCTTCCTCAGTCAGCAGATTTATTCCGGCTGGCGCGGGCTGGTCGAAGGCCTGGAGGACGCGCCGGCGCCGAAGTCGCCGCCCGATCCCTGGCTGCCGGACAAGTACCAGGAGCTGCGCTCCGGCTTCTACTTCTGCAACCGGCTCATCCTTTTGATGGAAGATGTTTATCACGATCTCCATCTCGAACGGGAGCATTCTCATCCCGATAACCGCGGCTGGATGAATCTCTTCATGCATTGGTCGTGGTCGCGGATGTTCCGCACTACCTGGACAGTTTCGGCGGCCAATTGCGGAGCGCGTTTTCAAAATTTCTGCGCGCGTCATCTCGATCTGGAAGTGGGCCGGATTGCGCTCGCCGATGGCGAGCTGGCCGCCGTCCTCGCGACCAAAACCCAACCGTCGAAGTCGCCGCTCACCTACGTCGAATGGCAGCTGTTGCATTCTTTCTTCGACGCTTACCCGGGCCTCGCGCCCGTCTCGCAGCTCTGCCTGATCCAACTGCACCCCGGCGCGGCGAGGGAGGAAGCGCCCGCTGCGGAGGAAAAAAAGGAACCGGCTTTCACCGCCGGCTTCGCGCTCCTGCGCCAGCCGCGTGAGGGCGAGAAAGGGCCGCAGCTCACCTATTTTCGGGTCCGCGATCATATGCGGCGGATGGGCGTGGCCCGCCGCGGCATTTACAAATTGCTCGCGACCGAAGCGTCGATCGGGCTTGATCTCCAATCGATGCCGGAGGGCGCGCTGCAGCGGGACGATGCGGCGTCGCAGACGCTTTTCCGCGATCTCTATCGCGGTGTGCGGATCGAGTTCGAGCTGCACGGAAAGGATCGGGCGCACGGTCCGCGCAGCGATCGTTAGGCCGAGGCTTTTTCGTCGAGCACCACCGCTGTAGCGGCGGTCTATGACCGTCGAATCTCTGCCAGCAATCAAAGTCCACGACGCAGAGGGCAATCAAAGTCCACGACGCTCATAGAGCGCCGCTACAGATCGATCAGCTCGCAGAACTTCTTCAGGTCGACATTCCCCCCGGAGACGATGCAGACGATCGGACCCGGACCCGCCTTTCCGCTCAGAACCGCGCCGAGCGGGAGCGCGCCCGCGCCCTCCGCAATCACCCGCGCCTTCTCCGCCATCATCCGCATCGCCCGGCGCGTCTCCTCCAGACTAACGACTAACGAACCGTCCACGATTGGTATCATCCGTTCCCACATCCGCGGGAAAACGCTCTGGCCGCCGGCGCCATCGACAAACGACGCTTTCCAGCCTTCGAATTCCTGCGGCGCACCGGCCTTGAGCGACTGCGCGAGCGGCGCGGCGGTCTCCGGTTCCGCGCCGAGAATCCTGATTTCCGGCCGCAACGCCTTGAGCGCGCTGCCCACGCCGACGATGAGCCCGCCTCCGCCGATCCCCGCAATCACGGTCGCCGTCTCCGGCGCGTCCTCAAAGATCTCGAGGCCCATCGGTCCATGACCGGCAATGAAATTATCGTCATCGAAGGGATGGATGAAGGTGCCTTCGACCCCGGGAAACGTGCGCTCCTCCAAAGCTTTCCAGGCGACTTCGTAGGGGACCGGAAACAGTTTCGCGCCGAGCGCGCGCATCCGTTCGATCTTCGCCTGCGGCGCTGTCTCGATGACGACGACGCTGCAGGGAAGGCCCGCTTTCCTCGCCGCGTAGGCCACGCCTTGCCCGGCGTTCCCGGCGCTGATCGTCCAGACGCCGAGCGCGCGTTCCGCCTCGCCCAACATCGCGACCGCGTTGGCCGCGCCGCGCAATTTGTAGGCGTTGATCGGCTGCAAATTTTCGAGCTTCAATCGCACTTCGGGAAACTCCGGCCCGAGCTCCAGCCTAACGAGTGGCGTGCGCACGATCGTCCCCGCGATCCGCGCCTGGGCGGCTTGTATCTCGGACAATTCGATCGGTCTGACAGGTGGCGGGGTCACGAGAGGAGGATGGTCCACAGATTGCGCAGATTTCCACAGATTTCAGGAAGCCGGCGGCCCCTCTCCGAATAAATCAATCTGTGAAAATCTGTGTAATCTGTGGATCGATTCCTCCGCCTCCGCGAGGATAAAATGTGAGGAGTGCATTGTTCCTTTTCGCGCCCGGCGCTGGAGCGCCTTCCACCCATCCCTGGATGCAAGGCTGGAAAGCGCGCCTCCGGGAAATCGGAAATGTTGAGACCTTCGACTACGATTACATGCGGGAGGGGCGGAAGCGTCCCGATCGCCTCCCGCAGTTGGTCGCGGCCCATCGCGCCGCCCTGGCCGAGGCGCGTGCGAAATCCGGTCCGGACCGCCTGACCATCCTGATCGGCAAGAGCATGGGCGGGCGCATCGGCTGTCATCTCGCGCTCGAATTGGAACTGGAGGGCCGAGCTCCTGCGAGGCCGGGGGGCGAGTCGGAGGCCCCGGGAACGTCCGCGGCGTCGCAGAGCTCCGCCCTCCAGGAAGCAAGCGTGGATGGTCTCGTTTGCCTCGGTTATCCGCTCTGCGCGATGGGCGACCGGAGCAAGCTGCGCGATCAGATCCTGCGATCGTTAGGCACGCCGGTCTTGTTCGTGCAAGGGACGCGGGACGCGCTTTGCCCGCTCGACCTGCTCGAGGCTGTGCAGCGCGAGATGACCGCGCCTAACGATCTTTACATCGTGGAAGGCGGCGATCATTCGCTCGTCGTGGGCAAACGCCAGCTGCAGGCGGCCGGGGAAACGCAGGCGGAAGTCGATCGCCGCATCCTTGATCGAATCGCCCGCTTCGTGAATTCCCTAACGAGTGATCCCGCCCGGTGGCGCGCAAGTTGTAGCCGGGGGCGGTGACCCCGGCTGGTCTGGTGCGTGGCCACGTTTTGCGCCGCCGGGGTCACCGCCCCCGGGCGACAACGGAAATCCAATTGGCAGGCCGGCGACCGCGATTATCTTTCGCGATGGCTACGGAAGCGGGAACCATCGACATCGCGCAACTCCGCGCCCGCGTGGGCGAACTACGGAGGTTTCTTTGACCTGCCCGCGCTCCAATCCCGCCTGACGGAACTGGAAGCGCGGATGGCTTCCGCGGATTTCTGGTCGAATCGCGAACGCGCCCAGGGCGAGGTCGAGGAGGTTTCGCGTCTCCGCGGCTTGCGCAACCCGATGCGTGAACTGGAACGCGAGGTGGACGATTTCGAGGCGCTCCAGGAGTTGGCCGGCGAGGAAGAAAATCCCGCCGCGCGCGCCAAAGCCGAAGAGGAGGTCGCGAGTGAGCATGCGCGACTCGTTAGGCGGCTGGAAGAGTTCGAGCTCCGCCAGTTCCTTTCCGGCGAGAACGATCGCTCGAATGCTTTCGTCACGATCCATTCCGGCGCGGGCGGGACGGAGTCGTGCGATTGGGCCGACATGCTCCTGCGCATGTATCAGCGCTGGATCGAGCGGAGCGGTTTCAATTCGCAAACGATCGATATTCAACAGGGCGACGAAGTGGGGATAAAATCGGTCACGCTCCTCGTCAGCGGGGAATACGCCTACGGCTATCTCAACACCGAGCGCGGCGTCCATCGCCTCGTTCGCATCTCGCCCTTCGACGCGAACAAGCGACGCCACACCTCCTTTGCGAGCGTCGATGTCACGCCTGAAATCGCCGATTCCGCGCCGATCGAAGTGAATCCGGTGGACATCGAGGTCGATACTTTTCGCGCCGGCGGGAAGGGCGGCCAGAACGTCAATAAAGTCGAGACCGCGGTGCGGATCGTGCACAAACCGACCGGCATCGTGGTGGCCTGCCAGGCGGAGCGGAGCCAGGGGCGGAACCGCGAGCTGGCGATGAAAATGTTGAAGGC
>JBBQHV010000054.1:0-9283 GCA_038324295.1 Chthoniobacterales bacterium | reverse complement strand
ACACAGGGCGAGAGGGGTTGGCCGCTTTTGCTTTCCATTTCCCAGCGGAACGCCGGGTTCTGGATGATATCTTTTTCGGTGTAAGGAAGATCGTATTTGGCGAGAACGGCGCGGACGCCGCCGCTCCAGCCGCAATGGGTTTTGAGGTAGGCGGTGATTTGTGGCTTATCCATGGGCGAAAAATAGCACCGGGCGACGTTTCGGCCACCGATTTTCGCAGGAGCATGCCCGTTGTCGCCCTCTTGCAACAGCAAAGGCGCACGACCCTTCGCAAAACCCGTTGTAGCGGCGGTCTATGACCGTCGCCCTCTGCCAACGGCTAAAGCTCACGGCCTTTCGCAAAACCCAGACCGGGCCAAGTGCGACGGTCGCAGACCGCCGCTACAGCTGCTCGATCCGGCAACCGCGCGCGCGGAGCAGGGCGAGAAGACCGTTCGGGCCGCCGAGATGCCCGGCGCCGACGACGACAAAGTAGGTGTGACCGCTGGCGAGGAAACGCTCGATCTTCGGGATCCAATTGCGATTGCGTTGATCGATCACGCGCGCCGCGAAGGCGGGGAAATCTGCGTAGGACTTTTTGATCTGGCGCGCGAGCCAGTCGGCATCGCCTCGTCGCCACGCTGCGGTCATCGCTTTCGCCGAGTCGGTTTCCTCTTGCGGGATGAAGGTGAGGAGAAGAACCGCTTCACTCTCCCGATCGCTCAGCTCAGAGAAGACCGCCATGTGCTCGCGCCCGGATTCGAGCCCGGTGATCGGCTTGTGATTGGCCCGCGCTCTGCGCAGGAGGAAGCCTTCCACACCCAGGTCGGTCGAGAGGCCGTGCAGCTGCGGCGCCTGCAGCATGAGGGCCAGGTACCAGGGACGGTAGGAGGCGTACTTCTCCTCCGGCACTTTCAGGATGGCGAAAAAACGGCGCAGGTATTCGTAGGTCCGCGGGTCGACATGGTTCTTCAGGCTGTCGCCGCGCCGATAGCGGCCGGCCCTATCCGCCGCCCGACCCGATTCCTGGAGCGTTTTTTCGTCGACCTCAAAGGCGATTCGATCGCTCGCGTCGAAGGCGCGATTGAAGGCCGCCGGAAGCGGGTAATCGCTCCCGCTCAAAGCGTGGACGGAGCCGCCAAGATAGAGCGTGCCGCCCTTTGGGCCGGTCACTTTCCAAACGCAGGAATGCCCCTCCGCGCCGGCCTCCACCGCGGCGAGAGCGAGGAGGAGGGCGGAAACGAAGAATTTTCCGGAGAACATGGACCGGCTCTAGCCGCGAACCGCCGGCAAGACAAGCGCGCTCTTCCCGCTCGCCAGGCGGGTGCGCATCGGCTATAAGCGCCGCGCATGAAATCCCCGTTTCCCGCCAGCCTCTGCGCGCTCGTCGTTTTCCTGACCAGCCTAACGAATCTCTGCGCGCAGGAGCCGTCGATCGACAACTTGCTCAAGAAATTGCCGCCGCCGGAGAAGCTCCTGAAGAATCCGGTGCAGCGCGCCTTGCAAGGTAACGATCCCGCGCTGCAGGACCCGTTAGGCGCGCAGATTCTCGCGGCCGCGCAAAAGCGAAACTTCGGCGGCGCCTTGAAGATGGCGCGCGCACTGACGCAGAAATATCCGCGCAGCGCAGCCGCCCACGGACTTTGCGGCGGCGTCCTCCTGATGCTGCGCCAGTTTCCCGCCGCGGAGACGGAATGCCGGCGGGCGATCGCGCTCCGGTCGGATTTCGCCCTGGGCTATCTTTTGCTTTCCAGCGCGCAGGCGGCGCAGAATCATTTCGCGGCGGCCCTGCCCAACACCAAAAAACTGACCGCGCTGGAGCCGAAGAATCCGATTGGCTGGCTCGTTGTGAGCGAATGCGAAAGCCGGCTCGGGCATAAAGCCGAGGCGGTCGCAGCCGCGAAAAAGGCGACGGGTGTTTCGCCGGGATTCGCCGTCACCTGGCTGCAACTGGCGCGGCTCGAGCGAGCCGCCGGGCATGATCTCGAATGTCTGCGCGCGCTCACGCGGGCGGCCGAGCTTCAGCCCGACAATGCCGGGACGCAGGCCACGATCGGTTTCGGTTACATCAACCTGAACCGCATCGCGGAGGCGGTTCCTCCCCTCCAGCGCGCCGCCCGGATTACACCTAACGACTACCTAATCCAGGCCCAGCTCGGCTTTTGTCTGGAGGAAACCGGCCAGACCGCTGCCGGGATCGAACATCTGCGCAAGGCGGTGCGTCTCGCTCCGAATTACGCGCCGGCCTGGGAGCATCTTGGTCTGGCCTATGCGAAAGAAGGCCGCCACGGCGAGGCCGCGCATTCTTTCGAACGGGCGACCAAAATCATGCCCGGCTACAAGCTCGCCTGGGAACATCTCGCCGCGGAATGCGAGACGCTCGGCCGATCGGCCGAGGCGAAAGACGCCGCCGCGCACGCCGCGCGCCTGAAATCCGCCACCCCGCCAACGTCGAAAAAGCGGCGCTGAACCTGACTAAAAACGACAGACCACGATCGGCGTCTGTTCCGGGACGGCTCTCACCTCGCTGCGCTGGGCGCACATTTCGCGCTCGATATTCGCCTGCCAGAGCGGGCGTCGTCCTGAGGGATCAGCGGAGAAAATGGCGAAGCGGACCGGTACCGCCGCTCGCGCCTTCTCACGCTCGGCCTGGACCGTCGCGGGATCGAGAAAGGCTCTCGTGATTGGAACGATCCGCAGATTCGGGAAACGATCGCGATAAACTTCGAGCGCGACACGCGGATTGCCCCACTGCGCGTCGGCGAAAATAACCCCGGGGCGCTTTTCTTTTTCGAGCAGAGCGACCACTTCCTTCACGCCGAAACCCGCCGGCCAGCCGTGAAGATAATTAGCCACCGCCCACGGCGTGCTCCGCGCGAAGTAGCGCGCCGGTGAGATCGTCATGAGCGCGATCTGATAACTCCAGGAAGCGAGCAGAATTCCGGCGCTGGCGAGAAGTTCGGTGCGCAGCAAGCGCGAGCGCGAAAAATTCCAGGCGAGCAGGCCAGTGCGCGCGAGCAAGGGGAGAAGCGCGACGATGATCGCGGTATGGAAAAGATATTCGTTAAAGCCGCGCAGGAGAAAAAGAACACCGGTCGCGCTCGTTAGGCAGATTGACGCGAGGGCCAGCTCCGGCGGATTTTTCCGTCGCCAGGCGAGCCAAAGAAAAGCGCCGAAAAAGACCGGCACGAGCCAGGAGTAGTAGGCGCCGATGTAATTTCCGACGAGCTGGAGATTCGCGCCCCAGACCTTGAACGGGAGCTGCAACAACTCGCGCGGGCTCATGACCCATTGGCTGTTGAAATGCGCGCGCGTCGCGTTGAACCCCGCGGGCAGGATCGCGCCCGCGGTCAAATGGGCCGCCGCGAAAACGGCCGCGACGAGGAGAAAGTTCAGTGCGAGCTGCCGTCCCTGCCCACGGCGGAAGCGGGCGAAAGGAAGAAAAATTGCGACCGCCAGAAAGAGTGCGCCCGACTGCTTGAAAAGAAGAAGCGCAGTCGCGAAAAGGATGGCGGCAAGAGCCGAGCCCCAGCGCGACTTCTGCGGCCGCATCGCCTTGAGCAGCGACCAATAGAAAAACGGTGCGGTCGAAAAGAGAAACGTCTCGGCGATGAACTCATCGTTATGAAAAAGAACCGGCGGACAAAGCACATAGAGCAGTGCGGCGAGAACGCCTTCCCGCTCGCCGAAGAGTTCCTTCGTGAACAGATAGAACCCAAAAAAGCCGCCTAACGAAACCAGGAGCGCGACCGCGCGTCCTGCCACGAGCGGATCGTGGCCCCAGCGAATGACCGGCGCGGCCAGCCAGAATTGCAACGGCGGTTTCCAATCGCCGTAGCGGTTATCCATCGAGATGAATTTGTTCTGCGCCCAATCGTCGTGAATCGACTGCGTGTATTGCAGGTAGATCGCCTCGTCGTTGAAAATCGGGAACGCGGTCAGTGCGAAGAGGCGGGTGAGAAGAAAAAGCGCGAGCGCCGCCGCCAGAGTCCCGCGCCACGATTTCGCCGCCGGCAAAAACGGCATGGGCTACCGGCTTTTCGGTCGGAGGAGGGGAAAGAGAATCACGTCGCGGATCGATTCGGCGCCGGTCAGGAGCATCGTTAGGCGATCGATCCCGATCCCGACTCCGCCGGCCGGCGGCATGCCGTGTTCGAGCGCGAGGAGGAAATCTTCATCGAGCTTTTGCGTTTCCTCGCCCGCTTGTTCGAGGAGGCGCTGCCGTTGCATGAAAGGATCGTTCAGCTCGGAATAGCCGGGCGCGATTTCCTGGCCGTTGATGATGAGTTCGAAGACATCGACGAGGGAATCGTCCTCCAGGTTTTGTTTCGCGAGCGGGACCAGCTCCTTCGGGCAATGAGTGACGAAGAGCGGATCGAAGGTCTTCTCTTCCACCCGTTTTTCGAAGACCTGTTGGGTCACTTCGTAATCCGCCATCTGCGGCTTGAGCTCGACCCCGAGCTCGGCGCAACGCGCGCGCCGTCCTTCACTCGTCAGGTCAAACCAGTCCGCTCCGGCGACTTCGCGCACGAGCTCGCGATAAGGCGCCCGCCGCCACGGTCTCGTCAGGTTGATCGTGCGGGTCACGTTTCCCTCCGAGTCGCGATGTTCGACCTGGAGGGGTGAGCTCCTGCGAACCCGGGCGTCCTCTGGCGCGGCAGGTTTCTGTCCCGGCGTCGCAGGAACTCCGCCCTCCAGGGCAGCCGCTGGCAGGTCGTTCAGCGTTGTGGCCAGATGACAGACCAGTTCCTCGACCAGCTCAGCCATTTTCTCGAAATCGGCGTAGGCCCAATAGGCTTCGAGCATGGTGAACTCCGGATTATGCCGGCGCGAGATGCCTTCGTTCCGGAAATTCCGGTTCACTTCGAAGACCTTGTCGAACCCGCCGACGAGCAACCGTTTCAGGTAAAGCTCCGGCGCGATGCGCAGGTAAAGGTCGAGTCCGAGCGCGTTGTGATGAGTGCGAAACGGCTCCGCCGCCGCGCCGCCCGGGATCGATTGGAGCATCGGCGTTTCCACTTCGAGAAAGCCGCGCGCCTCCATGAAGCGCCGCGTCTCGCGCAGGATGGCGATGCGTTTAGCGAAAATTTCGCGCGAGCGCTCGTTCGTCACAAGATCGAGATAGCGCTGGCGATAGCGCGTCTCGACATCCGTCAGGCCATGCCATTTTTCCGGGAGCGGGCGCAACGTTTTCGCGAGCACCTCGAAACGTTCCACCTTCAAAGTCGGCTCACCGGTTTTGGTGAGAAAACAACTTCCCTCCACCCCGATAAAATCCCCCAGATCGAGCAACCCGAAAGTCTCCATCGCCTCCGGCCCGAGCTGTTTCGCCTGCACGTAAATCTGGATCCGCCCAGTCGCGTCGCGCAGGTCGAGGAAATGGCTTTTCCCCATGTCTCGATGGGCTGTGATCCGGCCGGCTGCGCGCCGCTTTTCGCCTTCCGCAAATTTCTCCCGGACCGCGGCGATGTTCCCATCCGTCTCGAAGCCGCGGCCAAACGGCGGCACCCCGCGGGCGCGCAGGGTCTCGAGCTTTTGGCGCCGGAGCGCGATCAATTCATTCTCTTCGTCCATGGGAAAAGCGGCCCGCGGTGGCAGCCGTTGGAATGTATTCGGAATACTTCTTTTGCACAGGGAGACAAACTCTGAGGCATCCAGGGCGAACGGCGCGATGCGAAATCTTTTCGTTAAGCTGCGAAAAAAGCCGTGCGAAGCGTAATGGTCGTTAGGCAAGAATTCATGGCTACCGAAAAACAACGCGCAGCTGTAGCGGCGGTCTGTGACCGTCGCAGCTCCCGGACCGCATTGCGACGCCCCCGGCGGTCGCAGACCGCCGCTACAAGACTTCCCCCGGCGGTCACAGACCGCCGCTACAGCCTGCGTCTCGGGCCGTTAAACAGATCCGGGACCTTCCATTCTTCCAAGAGATTATTGAAAGGTCGAAGCGATGATTCGTCCACAGATTGCGCAGATTTTCGCAGAGAGGAAGGATGACCACTACTTCAACAAATCTGTGTGCCTCGGCGAACTCTGTGGACTATCTCAACAGCCTCCTAGGAGAGGCCTGCCTGCCGCGCCGTCGGCTCGCTCGAGTAAAGCGCCGGGTCCTGCCGGAAAAAGCGCTGGAACTCATCATACAAACGCGGCCGCCGCGCCCGCAACGCGCGCGGCCGTTCGAAAAATGCCTCCGTCGCGACGGCGAAAAACTCCGCCGGATTCGTCGCCCCGTAGGTGTCAAGGAGCGTCGGAATACCGGTCGCATCCGCCGCCTGCAAGGCCGCGAATTCGATCTTCATCACTTCCGACCACGACAGCTTTTCGCCGCGCGAGCCGAGCGCGGGGACGCCGTCGCTCGCGAGGTCTTCGTAGTCGAGCTGGTGCGCGAATTCGTGCAGAACGAGGTTTTTGCCGTCGGACGGATCGGTCGCACCGGATTTGGCGGCGTCCCAGGCGAGGACGAGCGAGCCCATCTGGCGCGCGGTCTCGCCCAGCCGGCCGGTTTTTCCTTCCCGCCAAATGTGGGTGTCGATCGGCTGATTTTCCTCCACCAGATACCCGGAGGGATAGACCAGGATGGTGACGAGGTGCGGATAGTAATCGGTCTTGCGATGCAAAAGGAGGAGGCAGGCCTGGGTCGCGATCGTCACCCGGATCTCGGCGCTCAACTCCAGTCCGCCGCAGCCTTCGAAGCGCTTCTCCGCGAGGAAGACCTGAAGGTGGCCGAGCAGCTCGTTCTGGTCCTCGGCCGGGAGGCGATCGAAGAAGGGGACGTTGCGGGAAATGATCGCGCGCCAGGTTTCCGGGACCGGTTCCTGGCGCAACCGCTGCCGCCGGCGTTCGCGAAAAATTCCAAACATCAGACTCGGAATTTAACGGGCCGCGCTGGCGCACGCCAGCAGCAACCGACGCGAGAGGTAAAGTTGCGCCGCGCAAATTAGCGCTGATCGAAAACGTAGATCGCGATGCCTTCCGCGGCCGTGCTGACCAACGGCGCGCCGCCGCTCACTCCGCCGCTGACCGCTCCCACACTTCGCCGGCCCGCTCCGATGCTCGTGCCGCCCACTCCGACGCCGATCGATCCGCTCGGTCGATCGCCCACGAGCGTGAGGAGAACGCCGTTGGCGCCGACCTTGGCCGCTTCCGTCTTGAGTCGCTCGATCGCTTCCGCTTCGCTCGCGGGCGTGCCGTGGAAAAAATTCGTCCCGCCGGTCGCGTCGAGCACCGCGATCTCCTGATATTTGGCCGGCGGCGCCTTGTAGATGCGGACGGCGTCCGGGCTGATCGGCGGCCGCGCCGGCCCGACCAGCCGCGAAGAACTGGTCGCGCAACCAGCCATGAGAAAGGCGGCGAGGAGGCCGAGAAGAGGCGCGCTTTTCATCTCTAATGGTTAACGGATTTCAATCGTCCCCCGGCTGTTGCGCAAAGTGCTTCGCGATCAGTTTTCGAATGCTCGTCAGGTTGCGCGCGGAGGAAGTGGGCAGTTTGAGCGCCTTCATTTCTGCCGAGCTCCAAACTTTGGAGTCCGAAACACGCGTCCGGCAGAGCCAATAATAATCGCAACCCTGCACGCGAAACTCGTCGCCGGCGGTCTTCAGCGCACCCAGTCTCCGCGCCGTCGCGGGCGGGAGTTTCTCGTGCAGAAAACCGACGTGCACAGTGATCCCGGGCTTATCCTGCTCCGGGAAAATCTTCGCCTTGCCGATGGCCACGACTTCGTCGGCCGTGCGGACAAACGTGTCCACCCGATAACCCAAAGACTTCTCGAGCTGCCGGGCGATCTGCGTTTCGAGCTTGCCCGTGTCTTTTGTCGGCGAGGAAAAAATCACATTCCCGCTCGCGATGAAGGTCGCGACTTCGGCGAAGCCCATTTTTTCGAAGATCGCCTTCAGCTGGCTCATGGGCGGACGCCGCTTGCCGAGGTTTATTCCGCGGAGAAATGCAATGTAGTGTGGCATGCTCGTTCTTCTCATCGAGAGCGCTTAAAGCCCAGCATTATGACGCCGAGCGAAACTTCTACAGGCTCACCCCCCTCCAAAGTGCATGACACGCTCTGTCTTCCCATCCTCTCCGCTCCCCAACTATCCATTTGCGTTGGGCTCCACCACCACGGCATATTGCTAACCCGCAATTTTATGGCTCTCGACTTACCTGAAACCACTTCCAAGATCGGCGGGCCGCTGGTCAAACAATTCTCGATCTTCCTCCCGAACAAGGTGGGCGCGATGCTCGACATCGTGAAGCTCCTCAGCACCCGCAACACTCATGTCGTCGCCCTCAGCATCGCCGAGCAGACCGACTCGGCCATCGCCCGGATCGTGGTAAGCGACCCCGAGACGGTGGAGAATATTTTTCACGAACACGACGTGGCCTTCGGGGTTTGCGAGATGGTGGTGGTGGAACTCCAGGAAGTAGCGACCGAACTCTCCAAGCTCCTTGCCGCCTTGCTCATGGCGGAGGTGAACATGCATTTCAGCTATCCGCTCCTCACCCGGCCGCACGGACGAGCGGCGCTCGCCTTGCACGTCGACGATACCGAGTGCGCGGCCTCTGTTCTCCAGGGCGAAGGATTCAAGCTCCTCAGCCAGGCGGATATTTCTCGTTAGGCATTGTAGCCGGGGGCGTTGACCCCGGCCGGGCAAGGACGTGGGAGATCATCACTCGCCGGGGTCAACGCCCCCGGCTACAACTCTAAATTCCGTTGCCGATGTCTCCCCGGACGGCAATGTTACCGACCCGATGATCATCCAGGCGCCGGAAGCCTTCCAGTTCGATGCGATCGACGACGTGCTCCACGATCTCGCCGCGGGCAAGATGGTGATCGTGACCGACGACGCCGACCGCGAAAACGAGGGCGACCTCATCATGGCCGCGGAAAAGGCCACCCCCCAGGCGATCAATTTCATGACCATGCACGGCCGCGGCCTCATCTGCGTGCCGCTCACCGCCGAGCGTGCCGAGCAGCTCGGGCTCCAGCGCATGGTGGCGCAGAACCGCGAAATGTATCGGACCGATTTTACCGTCTCGGTCGATGCCGCCAAAGGTGTCACGACCGGGATCAGCGCGCACGATCGCGCCGCCACCATCCGCACAATCGCGAATCCGAAATCGACTCCGGAAGATCTTGTCCAGCCCGGCCACATTTTTCCCCTGCGCGCGAAGGAGGGCGGCGTCCTCCGGCGCGCCGGACACACCGAGGCGGCGGTCGATCTCGCGCGCATGGCCGGCTTCGCGCCCGCCGGCGTGCTCTGCGAAATCCTGCACGACGACGGCACCATGGCCCGGCTTCCGGAGTTGATGCAGTTCA
>JBBQHV010000053.1:0-9422 GCA_038324295.1 Chthoniobacterales bacterium | reverse complement strand
CGATCAACCTTGCTCGGATCTTTCCCAGAGAATGCACCGCCGCCATGCCGGCCCCAGCCGCCATAGCTGTCGACGATAATTTTGCGACCCGTTAGGCCGGTGTCGCCCTGCGGCCCGCCGATCACGAAACGCCCGGTGGGATTAATGAGAAATTGAGTGACGCCATTGAGCATCGATTTCGGCAGCACCTTGTGGATGATTTTCTCGATGCAGAATTTTTCGATCTCCTTGTGGTCCTTCTCCACCGTGTGCTGGGTGGAGATGACGACGTTGGAAATCCCGACCGGCTTGCCGTTTTCGTAAATCACCGAGACCTGCGACTTCGCATCCGGGCGCAGCCATTCCGCCTTCCCGCTTTTCCGAATCCGCGTCAGCTCGCGCCCGAGCCGGTGCGCAAACATGATCGGCGCCGGCATTAACTCTTCCGTGTCGTCGCAAGCAAAGCCGAACATCAAACCCTGATCGCCGGCGCCCTGCTCCGAGCTGCTTTTGCCCTTGGCCTTCTTCGCGTCGACGCCCTGCGAGATGTCGTGCGACTGGTCGGTGATCACCGTGTTCACGAAAATTTTCTTGGCGTGAAAAACGTCGTCGTCGTGCACGTAACCGATCTCGCGCACGGTATCGCGGACGATTTTGTTGATCGGAATTACGTCCTCGATCTGTTGGTTTTTCTTCAGATTCGGGATTGTGATCTCGCCCCCGACGATGACGACGTTGCTCTTGGCGTAAGTCTCACAGGCTACGCGGCTCCTTTTATCCTGGCGGATACAGGCGTCGAGGATCGCGTCGGAGATGGTGTCGCAGACTTTATCCGGGTGACCTTCACCGACGGATTCGGAAGCAAAAATGAAACGACGAAGCATGGCGGAATAACGGGCGGAAGGTTGAGTGTTTGAGCGTTGCGGGTAGAGTTGGACGATTGATCATATTGACCAATCATGATGCGTCGATATATCGTATTTGTATCCGATGGCGTCAACCATAAACTTTCTCAAGCTGCTCGCCGACCCGACCCGGTTGCGTCTCCTCGTTCTCCTCGAGGTGGAAGAATTGTCGGTCGCGGAATTGCAGGACATCCTTGGGATGGGGCAATCGCGCATTTCCAGCCACCTCGCGCAGTTAAAGCGGGCCGGCGTTGTGGCCGATCGACGCGCTGGCAAGAATGTTTACTACGGCCTCACGGCCAAGGGAGGCCCCAACGCGCAAAGCGCCAAGGTCGCGGAACTGACCCGGACGCTCGCGCGCGAAATGCCGGAAACGCAGCGCGATCGGACCGCGCTCAAAGTCGTCCTGCGCAAGCGCCAGGACAAAGCGCGCGAATATTTCGACCAGCTCGCCGGCCGCTTCGGGCGCAGCTACGTTCCGGGCCGCAGCTGGCAGGCGCTCGCCCACACCATGATCGCCCTCCTCCCGCCGCTCACCGTAGCCGATCTCGGCGCGGGCGAGGGGACGCTCTCGCAATTGCTGGCCAAGACTGCGCACAAAGTCATCGCGATCGATAACGCGCCCAAGATGGTCGAGTTCGGAGCCGAGCTGGCCAAAAAGCACGGGTTTAAGAACCTCGAATACCGCCTCGGCGACATCGAAGATCCGCCGATCGATAAAAACGCTGTCGACCTCGCCATCTTCAGCCAGGCATTACACCACGCGATTCATCCCGAGCGCGCCCTCGCGGCCGCCTTTCGCATTTTGAAAAAAGGCGGCCGCGTCGTCGTCCTCGACCTCCTCAGCCACCGCTTCGAGAAAGCGCGCGAACTCTACGCCGACCACTGGCTCGGGTTCAGCGAAGTGCAGCTCCATCAATGGCTCGACGAAGCCGGTTTCAGCGACATCGAAGTCAGCGTCGTTTCGCGCGAAAAAGAGAGCCCACACTTTCAGACCGTCTTCGCGACGGGAGTGAAGTAGGCTTGCCTGACGAAGCGTTTCGTCAGGCGCCGTCATTTTAGCTCGACCAAGGCGACGGGGACTGAGATCGTTGGCGCAAAGGAGACTCGTGCCCGAGCAAAGCTTAGACGCCGCGGATAAGGCGGATCTCGCTCTTGAGATCGCGCACCTCCTGTTCATCGACGTCGTCGGATATTCGAAGCTGCTGGTCAACGAGCAGATCGAGTTAATGCAACAGCTCAACCGGATCGTTCGCGCGACTGAATGTTTCCGGGACGCTGAAACAAGCGGAAAACTCATACGCCTGCCGACGGGCGACGGGATGGTTTTGCTTTTCTTTCGCAGCCCGGAACAGCCAGTGCATTGCGCTCTGCAAATTAGCGACGCACTGCGCGATCAGCCTCACATCCGCTTACGGATGGGTATTCACAGCGGCCCGGTCAATCAGGTGGTCGACGTGAATGACCAAATCAACATGGCCGGAGCCGGCATTAACGTCGGTCAGCGGGTGATGGATTGCGGGGATGCGGGCCATATCCTGTTATCAAACCATGTGGCGGAAGATTTAGCCCAATATCGTCACTGGCAGCCGTATCTGCACGATCTGGGCGAGTGTGAAGCTAAACACGGACTCAGGCTGCATATTGTTAATTTGCACAAGGATGATGTGGGTAATGCCGCGATACCCGAAAAGCTCCGTCCCTTAAAAGCGGGGAAGCGGACGACGTCGAACACGGAACCAATCAACGCGCCTCTCTGGACAAAACCGTGGGTGATTGTCGCCCTGGTTTTGCTGGGATTCGTCTTAGTCGTCAGCGCCCTAATTTTTTCCCGACCCGGATGGTCACCGTCGAGCGGCGGCACGCCGATTTCCGAGAAAAGCATTGCGGTGCTCCCGTTCGAAAATCGGAGCGAGGAAAAGAACAACGCCTACTTTGCTGATGGAGTTCAGGATGAAATTCTAACTCGTCTCGCCAAGATCAGCATTTTGAAGGTGATCTCACGGACGTCCACGCAGCATTACAAAAGCACGCCTGAAAATCTGCCCGAAATCGCCCGAGAACTCGGTGTCGCGTTTATCCTGGAAGGCGGCGTGCAAAAAAGCAGTGACACCGTACGGGTCAACGTCCAATTGATACGAGCAGCTAATGATTCGCATGTCTGGGCCGAGACATATGACCGCAAGCTTAATGACATCTTTTCGGTTGAGAGCGATATTGCCAAGGCGATTGCCGACCAGTTGAGGATCAAACTCACGGGGGAGGAAGAGCAAACGATCAGTGCAAAGGCGACGGAGAATTCGATTGCTTACGACGAATACTTGCGGGGTTTGGCGTTCACTCTGAAGGCGGGGACGACGCCCGCGAGCAATTTGGGAGCGCAAACGCATCTTAGGGAAGCCGTTCGATTGGATCCGAAATTTGCTCTCGCCTGGGCGTTGTTGGCCAAGGTAGACGCAGTTAGTCTTTTTACCTTCAACTTTCAACCTACGGTCGAATTGGTTAACGAGACTCGGCAGGCGTCGGAAACGGCTTTCTCCCTTGATCCGGACCTGAGAGAAGCTTTGCTCGCGAGGGGCTACTATTACTTTGCCTGCCTGAAAGACTATAAAAGTGCCACCGCTTTTTTTGAGCGTGCTCGGCAATTTCTGCCGAATGATAGTAAGGCTCCGGAGGCGTTAGCCTTGGTGACCCGCAGGAGAGGATTGTGGTCACAGAGCGACTCCTACTTCGATGACGCCGAACGACTCGACCCGCGTAACCCAAGCCTGCTTACGCAGCACGCCCTTTCTTTTGTTCACCTTCGACGCTTCTCCGAAGCCATTAAGAAGCTTGATCAGGTTCTCAATGTCACGCCGGATGATATCGACACGTTGGCATTAAAGGGCTCCATCGCTCAAGCGGAGGGAGACCTGGCGCGTGCGGCTACTTTTCTCAACACCATTCATGCCACTCCCGACCATAGCACCGCACTGGAGACGCAGGCGTATCAAGCATTGTTGGAACGTCGACCCGAGCGGATGATAGCTCCGCTCAACGCGTTTTTGCTCAAGCCTGACCCGTCACTGGGCTACATCAACGGCGAACTGCGTTTCTGGCTTGGCTGGCTCCAGCGGGCTTCTGGCGACGAGCAAGCGGCGCGCATGACGTGGCAAGCCGCGTGCAAGGAACTTGAAGGTTTCTTTGAGGTTCAATCGGGCAATCTCATGCTGTTGAGTGATCTGGCTCTCACCCGCGCCAGCCTGGGTGAAAAAGACGAGGCTCTGGCTCTAGCGGCGCAAGCGGCGGCGGCTTGCCCGCTCGAGAAGGATGCTGTGAGCGGTCCCATGGCGATCGAAATTCTAGCGCGGGTCATTGCCCTCACGGGAGACACGGAGCGCGCGACAGCCGCCGTCGAGCAATTGCTTACTCTGCCCTATGACGGCACGCTCGGCCTAAGCGTGCCGCTCACGCCCGCGTTGCTACGGCTTGATCCGATGTTCGATTCACTTCGCAATAACGCGCGCTTTCAAAGACTAATCTCCGAGCACCCCAAGTGAGCCGATTCTCGTTTCCGATCAGAGTCACCGGGAACGCATTGTTTTCCCTCTCGATGACGAATGGGCCGAACCGCTGCGTCAAGATCTCAGCGAACCGTTACGATCCTCCAGACGCTCTCGAGAGTCTTGCCACATCACAGTGTGCTCGAAGGAGTAAATGACTCTCTTAGGTTCCAGGCCCTGCTCCAAGCGATGGCGCATAACCCGCAGCATGGAAATCGCATCGTTCTTCTTTTGATTTACCTGTCCCTCGGGAAGCCATCGCTCCAAGGGCATCATATCTATTTCGGGTAATCCACATCGACGACCTTCACAGAGCACTGCGGAATAACTACGATTGGGATAATACATCTGTTTGGCGATCTTCTCTAACGTAAGCTGAGTCTTTGGCGAAATAACACCTGCGCGCTGGGCCGATCGCAAGGTTTGCCGGATATTTACCATGGCCTCTGATCCCGCCCGGAACCCTGTCTCGAAAGGGCCGTGAACCATTGCCACCTCGTCATCGTCCTCCAGGAGGCCGTCGCGATACTGTTCGAAAATGGTTCCCACGCCTTCCATCCCAAAGGCAAGTAATTCTGCTGCGCGCAGAGCTCCCATGCTGGCACTGCCAAACACATGAATGCCGCGACTCATGGCCCAGAGGATCTCCTTATGACGGACTGCGGGAGTAAAGTGAAAACATCCATCGATAATCCCTATAGCATGGGGTTCCTGCAGGGTTAGGCGGTAAACATCGCCCTCTGTTGCCGGAGGCAAATAGATGGCATCCAGTTCCGACCGAGCTTCTGCCGGAGAGATTGTCGGACCCGTGAAGACGAAGGCATTCACCGTTACATCTTCAATATTGCCTGCGCTCTCGGACCCGGAACGTGGTGAGGCACGAGCATCGATTCAAGACCCGGCACGATCACGCGGACAACAGGGAGATCTAGCCCCTTTTTTGCTAGATCGACCACGATGACCCGCTCCAAGCCAGCATTCTTAATGCATTCCAGTTCCAATTTCAGATCGGCCTCCAACGAGGCTCTTTCCCAGTTCGCGACGTCGCGAAAGTGTTGCCTGGGAGCGGACCACTTGACCGCCTCAATCGCCTTCATGAGTGGCCGGTCCTGACACGGCTCATACATTTCGCGTCCAAAGTCGTCGCGTGAGCCTGCAATTACAGTCAACCGAAACTGGGCGGCTTCGGTCAAAGCTCTGGTCAGCGCTACAGCGCGAGAAGGATGACACCCAAATCCGCTGCCAACGATTGCGAAAGGCCAAGGTTCGCTCGCTTCCCGGGACATCAAGTAACAGGCAAACACGGGCAGACCGATGTCCGTCGTAATATCCCAGACGGCGACCAATATGTTGGCATTGTCGAACTTCTCCAGAAGTCGCTGACAGCTGAAGTCGTCCACGCTCGTCAAATCAAGGCGGCCTTTTTCCAGCCGTCTCTCGCCGCGCACTTTCCACAGGGTCGCCGCGTCGCGCTCGACGACTTCGCAGAGCGCGTGGGAGGTGGCTTCAAGCAGGTGGTTGCCCGAAGCAAGGCCATTGGAAGTTGCATTAAAGCAACCATAGCCGTCGGGCGGCGGAATCGTGTAGTTCGTATGAACAATCTCAAACGGGATCAGCACGGTCTCGCCGTGCAAGAGATCATGTCCCTCGATCCAAAGGAGGCGCAGATGAGGATGGAACCGTGACTCGAGAGTGCGCGGGAGAGAAGTCGGAGCGACCACCTCATGTTCGAAGCGGATTTCTTCGTATGTCGCCAGGCGCAGAGGGAGCGTAATTGTCTCCGCGTGATACAGCTCGGCAGCCTCCATCAAACCCGAGGCGAGAGCACTGAGGAGGTCGGCCCCTTTGCCCTGCGATACCGACACGGATCGGGAATTGGGCCGACAGACCATCACCACCGGAATGCCGATCGTGTCCAAACCGGTAACGTTGGCAACGCGGGTTATTCCCATGACGGGGGCAAGCCGCCGCACCCGTTCTACGGTCGACGCGAAGCTTTGCGACCGCGGCGTTTCGACTGGCGAAAGCTTCGGTGTATAGCTCTCGCTTTGCCGAGGCCGCGCACTCAACATAAGCCGGCGCCGCTACCTTTTAGGGACAACGCCAATCTCTGGAAATACGGCATGCAGATGCGTTGTACAACCACGCTCTTTCATATACTGCTCTTCCACGATCTTCGAGAGTTCGTCAGCCGCGACTCTCATGATATCGACCAACTCACCTTTCTGCTCGAGCTGGAGAGGAGCTTCATCATCTAATATCGCGTAAAGCCTGCCGTCTGGGCTCCGAATAAGCGTTACGTCTTTTCGGACTTCGGGTTTGGACATAATTCACCTCATTTCTGACTCTGAATACAAATCGCTTAACATGGTCCCGGGTGAGATGTCGAGCCGTCAGTTCTCAAATTCGGTTGGCCCGTTGGGTGAACACCCTGACAGCCGTTTCCATTTGATTTGCGACCGGCGAGCAACGAGCACTTCAGGCCCCAAGTTCACCGAAATGTAGGTCGTCAGCGTCTTTTTGAGGAAGAGCCAAGCGCGCATTTTCAAACCGTCTTCGCTTCTGTTATCAAAAAACGGCGCAGATGGCGTGTCGACCAGGAAGCGCTCCAAAAAAATGCCGCGCGGCGGGCGCCGCTCCCCACCTCGAGATGGCGGCCGCTGTGCTCGAGGCGCGCGCCAATATTTTCTTGTTGCAGCGCAAATACCACGAAGTGCTCGAGGCGGTGCAAAAACTGCCGAAGGAACCACTGGCGAGCAAGCTCCATGGGTACATTGGGGCGCGACTTTACGCGGGCATGGCCCACGAAAAGCTGGGGCAGCAGGCGGAGGCGCGAGTTGCCTTTACGGAGGCAAAAAATGCCGCGGAGGCAGCCTTGCGCGAAGCGCCTAACGAGCCTTCGCGCCACGCCGCTCTCTCCCAAGCGCTCGCGCATCGTAGGCGAAAAGGATGCCGCCATCGCCGAAGCGAAACGCGCGGTCGAGTTGCGTCCCGAATCGGCCGACGCCTTTGAAGGGCCCCGGATCACGCAGAACCCAGCCGAGGTCTATGCCATGACCGGCGAGAAGGCGAAGGCGATCGAGTTGCTCGACGGGTTGCTCAGCAGCCCGAGCGATCTCACCGTTCCTTTGCTCAAGATCGAGCCAGCCTGGGATGGATTGCGGAACGATCCCGCTTTTCAGAAGCTGCTTGCGAAATATGGCGAAGGAAATTGGACAGGATTTACAGGATTAACTGGATCAGCCGGCAGCTTCGCTGACGGAACGGTTGCGAGAACCATCCAGTTAATCCTGTCCATTCCCGCCTGGGATTCGCCACCGCCTTGCGACTCGGTAAACTGGGGCGAGATGAGGTACGATCTGATTGTTATCGGCGGCGGACCGGCCGGCTACGTCGGCACCATCCGCGCCGCCCAACTCGGGAAACGCGTGGCCTGTGTGGAAAAAGAGCGCGCCGGCGGGACCTGCCTCAACTGGGGTTGCATCCCGACGAAGTCTCTCCTGCGCAACGCCGAGCTTTATCACCTCATGAGCCATCGCGCGGCCGACTTCGGGTTCAAGATCGAGGGCCTTTCCTACGATTGGAGCAAGGTGATCAAGCGCTCCCGCGATGTCTCCGATAAGAACGCCGCGGGCATTGAGTTCCTCTTCAAGAAAAACAAGATCAACTATATTCGGGGCGAAGCGGCGCTGGAAAAGGCCGGTGAAGTGTTCGTTAGGCTGGCGGACGGCAAAACCGAAACCCATCAGGCCGCGCATATCCTGATCTCGACCGGGGTGGTCTCGCGTCCGCTGCCGGGCTTTCCTTTCGACGGCAAGAAGGTGATCGGCAGCCGCGAAGCAATGATCCTCGAGCCGCAGCCGAAGAGTATGGTCGTGATCGGGGCAGGCGCGATCGGGGTGGAGTTTGCCTACTTTTACAACGCCTTCGAAACCAAGGTCACACTGATCGAGATGTTGCCTAACGTTCTCCCGGTCGAAGACACCGAGGTGTCGCAGACACTCGAGAAAGCGCTCAAGAAACAGGGGATCAACATTCTGACGAGTGCGAAAACGACAAAAACTTCCCTCACGAAAAGCGGGGTGGCGATCACCGTCGAAGGAAAATCCACCGAGACGATCGCGGCCGACGTCTGCCTCGTCGCGATCGGGGTGCAGCCGCTTTTGCCTAACGGAAAGCTGAAACCGAAGCTGACCGACCGAGGCTATATCGAGACGGATGATCGTTACGAGACGAGCCTGAAAGACGTTTACGCGGCGGGCGACATCATCGGGCCACCCTGGCTGGCGCACGTCGCGAGTTGGGAAGCGATCCAGGCGGTTGAGGGAATGTTTGGCAAGATCGAGCCGCGCAAAGTCGGCGCCTTCCCCGGCTGCACCTATTGCCAGCCGCAGGTCGCTAGTGTCGGCCTAACGGAACGCGCCGCAAAAGAGGCCGGCCGCAAATTCCGGGTCGGCAAATTTCCCTTCAGCGCGAGCGGCAAAGCGCGCGCCATCGGCGAAACCGACGGCTTCGTGAAGCTGATCCTCGGCGAGCCGCACGGCGAAATTCTCGGCGCGCATATCATCGGCCCGGAGGCGACCGAAATGATCGCCGAGCTAGGGCTCGCCATTACCCTCGAGGCGACGCACGAGGAAATCGAAGCGACGATTCATGCCCACCCGACGCTGAGCGAAGCGGTGCACGAAGCGACGGGCCAGGCCTTCGGCCACGCCATCCACATTTAGCCTAACGAGCGCGGCAAACCCGGGTGGTGGCTCAGGCCTTTCGGCTCGTCACGAAGATGACGATCCCGCCGACGATACAGAGCCCGCCGACGATTGGGCCGATCGGAACCGGGTGTTCCTGATTCTTGTTGATCTCGACCGGTCCGAGTTTGGCCACGTTCTCCTTCGTCGTGAAGCTGGTGTAGCCACCATATCCGAGAACGATGACCCCGACGACAATGAGGATGAGGGCGATGACGCCAGCAGGTTTCATAAGTGAGGTGAGTTGG
>JBBQHV010000052.1:0-9483 GCA_038324295.1 Chthoniobacterales bacterium | reverse complement strand
GCGACGACCGGAAAATCGAGCTCCCGCATGAGAAGGTGATGCAGCGGCGTGTACGGCAGCATAACACCGAGGTTGGGGTTGCCCGGGGAAACCGCGGTTTGCCAAGGACCCGGCGCGAGTTGCGGAAGCAAAACGATCGGCGCCTCGGCTGAAAGGAGCAATCGCTCCTCGATTTCGGAAACCGCGCAGGCTGAGCGGATCGTCGCGAGCGACGGGAAGAGAACGGAGAACGGTTTCTCTTCGCGTTGTTTGCGTTCCCGCAGGCGGCGCACGGCGGCATCGTTCCGCGCGTCGACGAGAAGCTGGAAACCGCCAAGACCCTTAAGCGCGACGATCCGGCCCGCGCGAATCGCGGCGGCTGCCTGCAAAAGCGCGGCATCCTCTTCGGCGAGAGATTCGCCTAACGAATTCCAAAGTTGCAAACGCGGCCCGCAACGCGGACAGGCGGTCGGCTCGGCATGAAAGCGGCGGTCGCGCGGATCGCGATACTCGCGCGCGCAATCGTCGCACATCGTGAAGTTTTTCATCGAGGTATTGGCGCGATCGTAGGGGAGGGCCGCGATGATCGAAAACCGTGGCCCGCAGTTGGTGCAGTTGGTGAAGGGATAACGAAAGCGGCGATCAGCCGGATCGAGCAACTCACGCAGACAATCGGAACAGGTGGCGATGTCCGGGAGGATGAGGGTGGTTTTGCTCCCGCTCGGGTCGCTTTCGCGAATCTCGAACGCCCGGTCGCCCCTTGGAGCGAGGAACGACGATTCAAAGCTCTGCACCACAGCCCGGGCCGGCTTCTCATTTTCCAATCGCAAGAGGAAACGTCGGAGCGCAGCGGAAGAGCCCTCGGCTTCAATCGAGACGCCCTGGGATGAATTCAACACCCAGCCGGTGAGTTGGAGCTCGGTGGCCAGCCGATAAACGAACGGCCGAAAACCGACGCCCTGGACCGCGCCGCGGATGGCCACCTGTAGCCTCTCACGTTTCATCTCGCGAGGCGGCGCTGGAGAAGCCATCACTCAACTTCTCGGACGCCGGCAGCGTTACCTCCAATTTATGAGACCCGATGGCCACCGGCGAACCTATACCGGCCGTCGGCGCTTAGAAACAACCTGCAGAGATGCAAAGTGGACGACGATCAAAGTTTATGGTGTCGTCCTCGAAACAGATGTGTTAAAGGAAGCAACACAATATACCAATCGTGCGGACTGAGTGATGTCTAGGAATACCTCGTATATGGCGACGATCCCGCCGATCGGCACACGATCTGCTGAAGAAAAGGAATGCTAGTGGTTGCAGGATTCGCAGTTCTCTCAACTGTCGCCCTGTTTGCACTTGTCGCCCGGGAGGTGCAGAAAGCTCCGGAAGGATACGAAGACGAATACGGCTTCCATGCGGTCCAGGATGGATACCGCGATCTTCCTTCGGCTGGAGTAAGCACCGGCCGGAAGGCGCGAGAAGATGCGAAGGTGGGACGGGCGGTCGTTAGACCTGCCTAAGAGATTATTTCCGCTGATGGCCCTCTGCGAAGCGCAGGGGCGCCGCGATTTTTTGCGCGAGGAGCAGCGCACCGAAAGCAACGACGAGGAGCATGGCGGTGGTTCCCGAGTCAGGAACTGAGCCGGCGATAACATAGTCCTGCCCCGGGCCGGTGAGCGCGATCAGATTCACGCTCGGACCGGTGTAGGCTTGGGCCTGCGCCAAAAGGAGCGAGGCACCGTAATCGTTCTGACTCGTGAGCTGGAAGTCGCTTCCACCCACAATCTCCCAAATCGCGATCTGAAATGCAGCCGCTTTCTCCGCGTTGGTGCCGATGTCGGCATAGGCCATGGCCCAAAGATTACCAATGAGCGCCGCTTCGGTGGAGGTCATGTGGGTTCCGGGAATCAGATGATCATCCTTGGGCGCCTGGTCCAGAGCCACGCTTTCATAGGGTTGGGGACCGCCGATACTAAAATGGAAGGGGTCGATGCAGAAGCCCTGCGTCGCTACGGAATTGACCAGGAGGTTGTTGATCCCAGCGTAGACCCCGCCGGAATAGAAGCCGGTGACGCTAATGCTGACGACTTTCGAAGGGGTCACGCTCAAATCTTGGACCGTGACGGGATTGGCCTTGAGCGAGAGAGTCGAAGCAAAACAAAGGAGGGCAGCGAGACAGAGTCGTTTCATAGTGGATTGAGTGTTTACCAAAATAGCAGTCACTCTGTCAAGCATCGCAAATCTTAAAAATTAAGTGGCTGTTGAAATTACTGTTTTTTTCATAAAAGACGGATGGGGCCAGGGATTTTGGCCACCGCACGGTCGCCACGCGGAAATCGCCTAACGAAACAGCCCGTCGACGAATCCGATCTGGTAGACGAGAAACAAACCGAAGCCAAGGCTCAGGACACCCGCGGCCGTGGCGAGATGCCGATGGAACAATTGGAATCGGGTCGAATAGCTCACCGGGACCGCAATTGCGGCCGTGATCAACATCATCCCGGCGATTGTCCCGAGGCCAAAGATCAAGAGATAGCCCATCGCCCAGACCGGATCATGAATGATCGGCAGGACGAGAAGCGCGACCGCAGCGGAGCCGGCCAGTCCGTGGACGGTGCCGATCACGACGGGGCGCAACGCCTGGTAAAAGCGGAGCCGACCGAAGCGCAGATCGAGCTGCGCCGGCGGGACCGCGTCATCCGCGTGGCCGTGTTTATCCGGCTCATGACCATGCGTGTGGCTGTGCACGTAATCGCCGTGCCGATGCACATGCTGATGAATCGCATCGTGCGCATGGTCTGTTTCGACGGAAACATTTTCGGCCAGGCGAATGGTGGCGCGGAGATTGAGCGCGCCGAGCAGGATCAACATGAGCGCGACACAGAATTCGAGGCTCATCCCGAGGCGCTCCGGCACGACGATGCCAAACAAAACAATCACGCCCCCCACCGCCAGAAGAGTGATGCTATGCCCGATCCCCCAGAAAACTCCGGTCCAGGCCGCGCTCGAAATGCTGCGCTGCCGGCTCACGATCGTGGTCACGGCCACGACGTGATCGGAATCGGTGGCGTGGCGCATCCCGAGAAAAAAACCAAGAAGGAGGATCGGCAGGAGCGTCGTCATGTGCGCGAATCTCCGGAAGTTGCCCCGCCTCGTTGGGGATCGGACGCGAACTCGTTAGGGCGAGTGAAACGGACGGAGCGGATGGCGCACTCCTCGCCTTCGGTGGCGCGGGCCGCCTTTCCGCACTGCGGACATTCCAAGGTTGCGACGGGCGAGCCGGACAAAGCGCCCTTCCAATATTTCGGCGGGCCGCTGTAGGAACAGTGCGAGCACGCGACTTTGCCGAGCACCGGCTCAATCGTCAGGCGAGAGCCTGCGATCGGCATTTCGGTGATGATCGATTCGTAGCAAAAAGAGAGCTGCTCCTCTTCGATCTGGGTGAACTCGCCGATCGCGACCCGCACTTCGACGATCTTCTTATCCGGATTTTTCTCCGCGAAATCGAGCAGCTTTTCGACCAGCCCGGACGCGATCGAAAACTCATGCATGGGAGGAGAATGACGAAATCCGAAGGACGAAGGACGCCGTAACGCAGTCCGGCAGCTGTCGGACGAGGCCGGACTTTCCAACAATGACGAAGCTCGAATGACGAAATGATCCGCTTACCGCTTCGTCATTAGTCATCGCTTCGGGCTTCGTCATTCGGATTTCGTCATTCCTCAAACCGCGAGCAACGCCTCTACAACTTCGTCCAACCCTTCGCCTCTCTTGCAACTCGTCGGGATGACCTGAAGATCCGGTTTGAGGGTGTGCACATCCTGGATGAGCTGATCCACGCTCACTTCCATCGCTTCGGCGAGGTCGATCTTGTTGATCACGACCAGCTGCGAACCGAGAAACATGTGCGGATGCTTGCGCACCATCCACGGACCCTCGGTCACGCTTACGACCACGACCCGCGCCTTCGAGCCGAGTGGGAATTCTGCCGGACAAATCAGGTTCCCGATGTTCTCGATGAAGATCATTTTTAGCTTCCCGAGCTCGATCTGCTTCAGGCCTTTGCCTACGAGGTTGGCGTCGAGATGGCAGCCGTTGATCGTTGCGATCTGGACGACGGGCACGTTCTGGGCCGCAATCGCATCGGCGTCGTCGCTCGTGGTCGCATCCCCGTTAAAAACCGCGACCCCCATTTTGTCTTTCAACTTCTCGACCAGCTTGGTGATAAGGGTGGTCTTGCCCGAGCCGATCGCGCCCATGAAGTCGATCGCGGTGATACCGTTCTTGTCGAGCAGGGCGCGGTTGTCTTGCGCGAGTCTTTGGTTGGCTTCAAGCAGGCTGTGCTCTAGCTCAATGTCGTAAATTTCGTCGGGCTGGGCTTCGATAACTGGAATCATTTTCTGAAAAAAATGACGAAGCTCGAAGGGGTTGGCTTCGAGCTTCGCCGGGTTGGGTTTGGGTTAATTTACTTTGCCAGGCCCATCAGCGCCGTCGGCGTGTGCATTTGCTTCAGGAGTTTGCCGCCGCCTAGATACATGTGCACGCCGCAGGGCAGACACGGATCGAAGCTGCGCACCGTGCGCATGATGTCGATGCCTTTGAAGTTGTCCGGCCCGTTCTCCTCGAAGATCGGACAACCCTGGACCGCGTCTTCGTAAGGTCCGGGCGTGCCGTAGGTGTCGCGTGGATTCGCGTTCCACGGCGTCGGCGGATAGGGATGGTAATTTGCAATCCTGCCCCCGCGGATGACGAGGTGATGCGATAGAACCCCGCGGACCGCTTCGTGAAATCCGCAACCGATCGCTTCGTCCGGCACCTTGAAGGGAGTAAAGGTAGCGGTGCGGCCGGCGTGCACTTCGGCCATTGCCTTCTCGATGAAGTAGTAGGCGCAGGCGCAAGCGTAGGCTTGGAAGTAAGTGCGGGCGCGATCGCGCTCGATCGTGTTGGCCCACTTCGGAATGTTCCAGGTAAAGGTCGTGTCCGGCTTGGTCGCTGTTTTTGGGAGTCGGATTTTGACACTTCCATCGCCGGGAGCTTTGACGTAGCCGATATCGACCAGGCCGGAAAGCGCGGTCGACCAGAGCCGCGCGAGCGGCCCGCCGCCGGTGTCGAGCGCGAGATGATCGCCGGTGCGTTTGTCGAGCCAGCGGGGCGACATCACCCAGCTGTAGTTATCGGCGAAGTTGCGCTTCTGCGGTTTCGGAATCGTGGTCTGATTCCACGGATGCCGCTTGTCGATCGGGTTGCCTAACGGATCGGTTTTGACGAAGGTCTCGCCGCTATCCGCCCAGTCTTCGTAATAGGAAGAGCCGAGGAGGATGCGCATGTTGACGTTGATATCGACGAGGTCGTTCGTGACCAGCTTTCCATCGACCACCACGCCGGGTGTGACATACATGGCGCGGCCCCAGTCGCCCATCGTCTTGTAGTTGTAGTCGCACTCAGCGGGATCCTGGAACGAACCCCAGCAGCCGAGGAGGACGCGACGGTTACCGACTTCTTCGTAGCCGGGCATGGCTTCGTAGAAGAAGTCGAAGAGATCGTCATGCAGCGGCAGACAGCGTTTCATGAACTCCGCATAGCGCGTCAGCCGAACCATATAATCGGTAAAGACCTGAATCGAAGGCACGGTGCCGACACCGCCCGGATAAAGGGTGGAGGGATGAACGTGCCGGCCTTCCATCAGGCAAAACATCTCCCGCGTGTAACGGCTGACCTGCAGGGTCTCGCGATAGAACTCGCCTTCGAAAGGATTGAGAGCGTGCATGATCTCGGCAATCGTCCGATAACCATGGTCGGCGGCGTGAGGCGCCTGTGCTTTCTGCGCTTTCTCCCAGACGCCGGGATTGGTCTCCTTCACCATCATTTCGCAGAAGTCGACCCCAACGAGGTTATCCTGGAAAATGTTGTGATCGAACATGTACTCGGCCGCTTCGCCGAGGTTGACTATCCACTCCGCGAGCGGCGGCGGTTTCACCCCGTAGGCCATTTGCTGGGCATAGACCGAGCAGGTCGCATGGTTATCACCGCAAATGCCGCAGATACGGCTGGTGATGAAATGCGAGTCACGCGGATCCTTGTTCTGCATAAAGATCGAGTAACCGCGGAAGATGGATGAGGTGCTGAAACACTCGACCACCTTCTTAGCGGCAAAATCGATCTTCGTGTAAATCCCGAGGCTGCCGACGATCCGCGTGACCGGATCCCACGACATCTCGACGAGGTCGCCGGATTCGACCGACTTCATGGCCGCTGGGGCTGTTTCTAGTGTTGGCATGGTAATTCTCCGATTAGTTTCGTCCGTAATGTTTGGGTTCGTAGCCGGTCGTTAGCTGACGGCCGGAGTGTCGCCACTTCGGCTCTTTGTTGACCGTGCGGTTGGTAATGCCGCGCAAAGCGCGAATCATCCGGCCATAAGCGCCGATGATGCCGGACGAGAGCGTGCCGCCCGGCGGCTCATCCATGAAAGGCATGAACTTATCGGGGAAACCCGGCATGGTGCAGCCGATACAAATCCCACCGACGTTAGGGCAACCGCCTACCCCGTCCATCCAACCGCGCTTCGTGACGTTACAATTCACGACCGGGCCCCAGCAGCCGATCTTCACCAGGCATTTGGGCGAGCCGTACTCATGCGCGAAATCGCCCTGCTCGTAATAGCCGCCGCGATCGCAGCCTTCGTGCACGGTCTTTCCAAAGAGCCACTGCGGACGCAGCTGGTCATCCAGCGGAATGATCGGCGCCAGACCAGCCACCTGGTAGAGCAGATAGAGTAAGGTCTCCATCATGTTATCCGGCTGTACCGGACAACCAGGGACGTTCACGATCGGCAAGCCGGCCTTGGAACGCCAACCCCAGCCGAGATAGTCAGCCAGTCCCATCGCGCCGGTCGGGTTGCCTTCCATGGCATGAATCCCGCCGTAGGTCGCGCAGGTGCCGGCCGCGATCACCGCCGTTGCTTTGGGCGCGAGCCGGTCGATCCATTCGTTGGTCGTAATCGGCTGGCCGGTGTCGGGATCGGTCCCCATCGCCGCCCAATAGCCTTCCGACTTGATGTTCTCGTTCGGGATCGATCCCTCCATCACGAGAACGAACGGTTCCAGCTTGCCCGCTGCGGCATCAAACCAGTGCTGCATGAAATCGTCGCCGCACTCGTAAGCCAGCACCGGATTGTGCAGATGCACCTTGGGCAATCCCGGGATCGCACCCATTACGACGTCCTCGATGCTCGGGAGCGAGGCCGCCGTGATTGAAACTGAATCCCCATCGCAACTTAATCCAGTCGTCATCCAGACCACGTGGATTTCCTTAACGTCGGGCGGTCGATCCGCGAGGATCATGTCGGGTGCTTTCATCTCATTTTTCTCCTACGTGGCGTTGCGTGCATCGCGCCGGAACTGGTCCGCGATGAGTTGGGGTTATTTTTTTTGACTACATTCCAGTGATTAAATTTCTCTCTGCAAGATTCTTCGAGGCGTCCTCATCCGGGGATGCTGACGGTTACATTCTCTTGATTTTCAAATAGCGAACGAGCTCCGGTATCATATTGAGCGTGACGATAATCACGAACAATGCGATCAAGCCGCCGAGCACTTCCCAGGCTAATACTGCCATATCTCCACCTCCTTCATCGCCGCGAACCTGGTCCCTCAGTTCGTGTTTCCAATCCCTTGCCGTCTTTTTGAGTGTTTTCAGTTTCATGAAGAAGTTTTCCGAGAAGTTCCTTGATCGTATCGAGGGCGAGCGGCACCGCGGCCTTCACTTTCTCGCTCAAGCCCAATTCTTCCGTTTCCAGAACCGCCGGCTCGCAGCCGACGAGGTAAAGTTCGCGGGGGGATCCGCCGAAAGAGCGGACCAGTTGCAGAACAGCAACCGGATTCATCACATGAGCATTAACGGACTCGATGCCTGCCGTGTCCAACTTATTTATGTCGAGCTCCAGTAAAAATACCGTCCCGGGCTCTTCACCACGGGGGACCGCGTCGATCAAAATCGCGGCGTCGTTAGGCTCGAGCAGGGCGTAGGCGAGGTCGTAACTGCGAATCCCGTAGTCGAACGCGCGGACGCCTTCGGGCAATTTTTCCCGCATGAGCTGCTGCGCCACTTCGCAGCCAAAGGCGTCATCGCCGAAGAAGATGTTGCCGATCCCGGCGATGAGGATGTTCATGGGTGAAATGACGAAACCCGCCGTAACGCAGCCGAAGGCGAGGCCGGGCTTTCCAACCCGAATGACGAAACAATGTCCAAATGACGAATGACGAACGAACCCTGTCTCCCTTTTGGGGCTTCGGACCTCGTCATTATTGGAAAGCCCGGCCTCATCTTCGATTTCGTTACGGCGGGCTTCGTCATTCGGATTTCGTCATTCCCGAACGGGCTCCACTTCATCCACACCGTAGAAAAACCGATGCCCGGGCTGCCGCATCATGCCGAGATCGCGCCCCGGATCATCCTCCAGGACGAGCGCAAATTGCACCTCGTCCTCCACGTCCTGCATGACCGATTCGATGATCGCGATCTTGCCGTTGAGCGCGATGTCCATCACGTCGGCGCGCTTTTTCGGATGGATGCGGACGCGATCGCCGGCCTTCAGCACCACGCCGCCTACCGTCACTTGCGCGAGCGGTTTATTCGGATTGAAAAACTCTTCGTCCGCCGCCTGCGAGCGGGCGCTCCGCATCACACCGTGCAGCTTTAGCATGTCCGCCTCGGCCAGGTTTTCCGTGCGCTCGAGAATCCGCCGCGCATGCTCATCCACCTGCCGCATCTCCGTTTTCTCCTCATCGGTCATCGTCTGGATGCGCAGGGTCAGGATCTCGTCGATCTCCGCGCCGTCGAACAAATCGCCCGGACTTTCCGCCGCGATCTTCGGATAATCGTAGAGAATGATCGGCGAGGAGAGCATGGCATCGCGCTCACCTTTTTCCTCGTCGCCCACCAGGACAGGCCACGTGCCGATTTGTTTACAGGCTTTGGCCGCTTCGAGGTAATGCCCGTCCGGATCGAGCAGCGAAATGCAGGCGCCGCCTCCCACGTGCAGAATGGTGTGCGTGGAAGCGAAGGTGCGGAGGGTGATCGCTTCCTGATTTTCCAGGAGGTCGTCAGGCACGGCGGTTCGATTTAGAATCCGCACCCGGATTTTTACGGCGTCGTGCACGCTTGGTTCGAGATCGATCGCCACAACTCCATCGATCGCGGCCACCCGCCTAACGATCACCGCAGGGATCGATCCGTCGCTCTCCCGGAGCGGCTCCCATTCCCGCGAAGCGTCAAAATGAAACGAATGATCGACGTGACCCGCGTCGTTCAAGGCCAGCGGCGGCAAAGCCACCTCGCGTTCCACGGCCTCCAGCCAGGTCTGGTGAAGTTTCTCGCCTACCTGCAAGCGCGGGACGACCTCGAATTGCGGCTCAGTTCCCGGAGACAGTTCCTCGAGTGGCTCCGGCAGCTTCCCCACATCCCGCGCCAGCGGATGGAGAAAACGCACGCTGATATTCGCGAGTGCATCCT
>JBBQHV010000051.1:0-9621 GCA_038324295.1 Chthoniobacterales bacterium | reverse complement strand
ATCATCCACATCCGAGGCGAGCTTCGGATGCCTGGCGATGAGTGTGGCGAGCATCGTTTGGAATGGCTTGATGTCGGCTCGCTCGGCGAAGGGGATCTGGGCTCGAGTCATGAGCATGAACGGATCATCCGGCACGAGCGCAAGGGCCCGATCGCACATCCGCGCCTGATCGGCGTAGCGGTGCTGCACCTCGTAGGCGAGCGAGAGTTGTTGTGCGATCCCGAAATTCCGCGGGTCGAGCTCGAGCGCACGTTGCAGGTTGCGGGTGGCTTCCCCCCAACGGCCCTGCCGGCGATCGATGTAGCCCGCGTATTCGAAGACTTCGGCATTGTTAGGCAGAGTGCGGTGGGCGATCGCCAGTTCGGTGCGGGCCCGCTCATAATCGCGGAATCCGTGATAATGATAAGCCGCCAGGGCGAGGTGCACTTCCCCGCCCTCGGGCTGAAGGCGGAAGGCCGACTGCAAGGCCGCGGTCGCGAGATTCAGGCGAGCCGGGGTGTGATCGAATCCCTGCCAATAGATATCGCCATGGACGCGCGCGAGCAGGCACCAGGCGATGGTGAAACCCGGATCGCGCGCGACCGCCTGATCGAGCAGGCGCGCGGCTTGCGGAAGATTTTCTCGCGCCTGGATCTGATCCGAAGTGTCGGCGAAGAGCGTCTGAGCGCGAAGAAAGAGATCGAAAGCGGCCAGATCGGAAGTCGGCGATTTTTCAATGGCGGCTTTTTCGCTGGGCGAAAGTTTCGCTTCCAGCTGCGTGACGATCGCTTCGGCAATTTCGCTTTGGATGGCAAAAATATCGTTGAGCGGGCGATCGTAGCGCTCGGCCCAGAGCTGTCGGCCGGTCTGCACGTCGATCAACTGCACGCTCACGCGGGTCCGGTTAAGCTCGCGCTGCACCGTTCCTTCCACGACATGCGCCACGCCCAGCTGCTGGCCGATCTCGCGCAGGTTCCTTTCGGTGACGCTGCGATATTGCATCACGCTCGTGCGGCTGATCACCTTCAACTCGGCGACCTTGGCGAGGTCGATCAGGATTTCGTCCTGCATCCCATCGGCGAAGTAGGCGTTCTGTTTTTCGCTGCTCAGATTTTCGAAAGGCAGGACCGCGATACTCTTTTCGGCGGTGCTCGTCTCAGGCAACGAGCGGCCGGGACGGAAGCGCGGCACGACGAGCACGCCGATGACGAAAACGAGCACGCCGATGACGAGGAAGTCGAGCTTGCGGCCGGTGCTGTGGGTGATCGATTCGCCGGGCGCGACCTCGTCGGTGCGCTTCAGGCCCTCGGGCGTGATCTCGAAAACCCAGGCAAAGGAAAGAGCGACGGGAAAACCCAGGAAAAGCGCCAGAATGACGAGGCGAACTCCCCAATTCGGAATCTCGAAAAACGGCAGGACCTGGGTCGCGATCTGGATGAGGAGCCAGGCCACGACCGCGTAGGCGAGCGCGACCCGGTAAACGTTTCGACGTTTCAGCTCGGCGAAGAAATTTTCCTTCGGCATGGCCGTCACAGGTTTTCCGCTCTCGGTGCAACCCTTCGACTCGGCGATGGCACTCACATTATTCCTACGGGAAAAAGCGAACGATGTTGCAAGAAATCCGCGGACCGCTCGTCCACGCAGCCACCCGCAGTCGCGACCCGGCGGTCCTAGCGATCTCCCGGTGTCTCGAGAAAAGGAGGTTGTCGCTCGCGGCCGGTGGGGCTGGGGGCGGAAGGCAAAGTGGGCTCCCCTCCCGGCGGATTCGAACGCGCAGAGGAACAGCCGGGTGAGCTGTGCGTTCGGCCGCCAGGGTATGGTTTCACGAGGATTGACATCAAATCGTGGTTGAGCATTTGCAGATCGAGCCCCTTCATCTTCTTCCAAAGGAAAAAAAGAGGCGGCATTGCAAGATTTGAGATTCTTGGAGGGATGAGCTCCGCGCCGTAACGCAGGTCGCCGTGGCGACCGAGGCCGGGCTTTCAATCCGCCGATGCAATCCGCGCGCTTAATTTGGTTTCCAAGCGCGGCGTCGCAGGAGCTTCAGTTCGCGAAAAGACTCGAAACCAGTTCCAGCGATCGCAGCGTCAGCCGCGCGCAGGCGCAGCCCGACGAAATCGAGCGCTTTGAGCGCGATCGGTAGAAGCTTCGCTCCGCGAAGCGCGGGCCACTGCTAGATCAGCAATGCTAAAAATTGTTCCGCGCCGTCTCCGGGGAGGACGGAGTGTCACTCCGTCGTTCGGTGCAGTCTGCGCCGAACCTGCGCGGAAGGAGGATTTGGAAATGATCTAGTTCCTGCGCGCGAAGAGCGGCCGCAGGCCATTGCCACCACCCCTTCCGAAGAAACCGTTTTAGCAACTTGGGCGCAACTACTCCGCGCGGTCCGGCGCAACCTGCGCCGAACGACGGGGTGACACCCCGTCCTCCCCGGAACCCGAAAAAATCTGCTCAGGTCTGGGTGCATAACCCCGGGGTCGTCGGGTGGTTTGTCCTGAGTGGTTTTGTTTTGCCTCGGGGTGCTGGCCGGATCGTCTTCGTCTCGCGCCGCCCAGGACGGGAACGCCCTTCCACGCGAGACGTTACGGAGCGGGCGCGTTGATGAGTTTCTGGAAGCGCGGATCGCCCCGCAGCGGGTCCCATTCCCAGCGGAACTTCAAATCGTTTTTCGTTAGGCTGTAGTCCGCGCTGTCCACCGCGCCCGGGGTTTGCAGAAGGCGCTCGAGCATCGGCAAGGCGCGGTCCGACTCGCCCACGCGGGCGTAGATGAGCGCGAGATAACAATTCATCACCGTCCCATCGAGCGCGTCTTTCGTTTCCGGTTTCAGCGCGACCGCGCGCAAGCCTTCGCGCACGGCCTCGTCTTTGCGCCCGAGCAGGGCGTAGACCAACCCCAAATTGGCATGCCGTTCGGCATTGGTCGGCGCTTCCTGCACCGCCGCCTCGAATTTGGCGCGCGCGTCCTCCAGCGAGCCCTGCGCCGCGACCGCGTCGCCGCGGGCGAGCGCGAGCGCCCCGCGCAGGAAGCTCTTCGGCGTGGGCTGGATTTTGAGATAGGAAACTTCGTCGAGCGGGCAGGTAAGGAGGGCGTTCTCGGCTGACGCGTAATCGCGCTCGATCATCGCCACGTCCCAGCGGGTGGCGGTGACCATTCCATCCGGATCAACCCCGGCCGGAATCTTCGCCAGTTCGGTTTTCAATTCCCCGGTGCTGCCGTGCCACCAAAAATCGACATAAGCCGCCTGCACCTTTGCCGCCACGGAGTCGGCCGCGATCGCCAGCCAGCGCCTCGCCGCCTGCGCCGCCATCGGCCAGTTGCGCATCGCGGTGTTCGTGTAGACGAGGTTGCGAACGATGTTGGGATTCTGCGGATCGAGCGCCGCGAGATGATTGTAGGCCGCGAGGGTTTCGCGCCAGCGCCCCTGCCGGCGGCGGATCGCGGCGATGAGAAAGGGCGATTCGGTGCTGCCGGGCTCGAGTCGAATCGCTTCGTCGAATTGTTGCAACGCTCGATCGTAGTCGCCCGTCACCCAATAATAATAGAGGCCGAGAGCGTGATGCCCCTCGGGCAGATCGGGCTGCAAGCGGAGCGCGGTTTCGGCTTCAGTTTTCGCCTTCGATTTCCAAGGTTCCGTCCGGTCGTAGAAGTGGAAAATCTCGGCATTGGTCTGCGCGAGTCGAGCGTGCGCGAGTGCGAAGGAAGGATCGAGCTCGACGGCCCTGGAGTAGAGGCCTCCGGCGATCTTGAAGTCGCGCAGCAAAGTGTCGGCATTGGTTTCCAGCTGCCGCGCGCGCAGATACGCATCATAGGCCGCCGGGTTCTGCGTCGGCTCTTTCTCGACCGCCTGTCGCTCCGGAGCGGTCAACTTCGCCCGCAACGAATCGGCGATCGCCTTGGCGACTCCGCTTTCGACCTCGAAAATATCGGTCAGATCGCGGTCGTAAGTTTCGCCCCAGAGATGCGCGTCGGTTCGCGCGTCGATCAATTGCGCGACCACCCGGACGCGGTTCCCACTCCGCTGCACGCTTCCTTCCACGATATGAGCAGCCCCCAGGGCCCGGCCGATCTCGCGCAGATTGCGCTGCGCGCCGCTCCGATACTGCGCCACGGAAGTGCGGCTGATCACCTTCAGATCGGCGATCTTGGAGAGACGGGCGAGTACCTCGCCCTGCACGCCGCCGGCGAAGTAAGCGTTCTCCTTGTCATCGCTCAGATTTTCAAAAGGAAGAACCGCGACTGATTTGTCGGGCGCGGGCGGGATCGGGTGCGGCTGCCAGAAATGAGTCGTTAGGCCGACGGCCAGGAAAAGCAGAAGAAATGCGGACGCAGCGAGGGCGAGCAATTTTCGCCGACGCGGGCGGGTTTCCACAGCTTCGCGGCAACGCCGGAGCGCGGCCAGCAGTTCGCGAGCTGACTGGGGGCGCGCCGCCGGGTCCGGAGCCAGCATGGAACGGAGGAGCGTGACAACCGGCGCCGGCACTTTGGCGGCCGCGAGATCCTGGAGAGGGAGTGGTTCGGCCTCCGGTCCGCTCGGGGCGGGCGAGGAAGAGCTCCGGTGGAAGGGCGCCTGGCCGCAGAGCAGATACCAAAGAGTCGCGCCTAACGAATAAATGTCCGAGCGCACGTCCACCGACCAGTTGCTCGCGTTGAATTGTTCCGGACTGGCAAAATCCGGAGTGCCGGAGAAACTGGCCGGCGCTCCCGCGGCCTCCTCCTGAGTGGGCGCGATCGCTTTCGCGAGACCGAAGTCGATCACCTTCACAACCAGCTCGTCCGGCTCATTGGATGGGTTGGCCAGCACCATCAGGTTGCTCGGTTTCAAATCGCGATGGACGAGCGCGTGGGCCTCCGCCGCGATGAGGGCGCGCGTGACCTGGGTCGTGATATTCAGAGCGAGCGCAGCCGGCAACGGGCCATCGCGGCGCACCCGCGCTTCGAGGGTCTCGCCTTCCACCAACTCCATCGCGTAGAAGGATTCCCCAACATCGGTTTCACCGAAGTGGAAGACGCTGGCGACATTCGGATGGCGCAATTGCGCCGCCGCGCGGGCCTCGCGCTGGAAACGTTCGCGCGCCCGCGCATCGCCCGAGTAGCGAGCGCTGATAATTTTCAGCGCGACCGGCGAATCGAGGTTCGTGTCGAGCGCGCGATAAGTGATTCCCATCGCGCCGCGGCCCAGTTCATCGAGGGTCCCATCGGAGCGCAGACAGACTTCGTAATGTTGGAAGCGGCGACTCTCGCTCTCGGTTTCGCCGAGGGCGGCGAGGCGCAGGCAATTGACGCAGCCTAACGAGCTCGTCGCGCTCTCGAGCGGGGCGCCACATTGCTCGCATTGGAGCAGGTCCGGGCCGGAGGCGCTCATTCGTCAGGCCTGGGCGAGGAGGAGACCGAAGAGATGGTGCAGCTCTTCATCGACGTCGTCGACGACCGCGATGGTCGTGGCGACCTCCTCGCGCAGGAGGACCCGGTAACGGCCGCGCAGCCGGGAAAGTTGGCTTCGGAAAGTTTCGATCGGAATCCCGAGTTGAGCCGCCGCTTCTTCCTGGCTGGGCAAACCGCGGCCGCCGGTCAGGAATGGCTTCAGCGCGCAGAAGAGCAGCGCCTTCGAGTTCTCCGTAAACTCCGCGCCCAGACGTTGCAAGGCGCGGGCGAGCAAGGTTTCCGCCCAGCGCCGCTCGTAGCGCTCGTCCTCGCCCAGCGCCGATCCGACCGGATCGTTTCCGAAGAATTGCTCCGCCGCATCCAGTTCCTCTTCGAGCAGGACAAACTCATACTGGCCCCCACGCTTGAGCGCGCGTTCCCGATCCCACACGTCGGAAAGATAGTGTTTGATCGAGGCGAGGAGGAAGGACCGGAACTTTCCCTTGTTCCGATCGGTCTGTGCGTAAGCCTTGCTCTGGAGAAGAAAGAGAAAAAACCCCTGCACCAGATCCTGGGCGTCGGCCCGGCTGTAGCCGCGATGGCGCACGAAGCTGTAAAGCGGCGGCCAATAGCTGCGGCAGAGCTGAGTGAGAGCGGCCTGAGCGGCTTCCGGCGAGAGATCCTGGCAGGCCGAGATCACGCTCCAGTGCGTGGTGAGGAAGGGCGCGCCGCCCATTTGCAGCGTCCCCGGGACGGCCTTCATTGTTCGTCAGCTTAAGGGAACGCCCCGTGCCGACAAGCTCGATCTGCGCAAGTGCAGCGAAGTGCGGTCCACAATTTCCGCCTCGAACGACTTTTTAGACGTCCTCTTAGGAGCGCGCTGTAGCGTGCGCTGTCTCAGCGCAGGGCTCAGGGCGTGGCAACCCCTTCTATCCGCTGAGACAGCGGACGCTACAACGGGTTTAGGCTTCGGCGAATTCCGGGACGAGCTCGCGGTCGCGCGGTCGTTCCGGTCCGGATGGCCGCTCGCTCTCCTTGGTCATCCCTTCGTGATGGGTCCGCGCGATCAGGACGTAGAGCGACGGGACGACGAAGAGGGTGAAGATGGTGCCAATGGTCATTCCGCCGCAGAGGACGAGGCCGATCGAGTTACGCGCTTTCGCGCCGGCGCCGGTCACGAAAACGAGCGGCATGTGGCCGGCGACGGTCGCGATCGTCGTCATCAAAATCGGCCGCAAACGAACGCGCGCGGCTTCCGCCACCGCCTCGACTTTATCGCGACCGTGCAGCTGTAATTTGTTTGCGAATTCGACGATGAGGATGGCGTTTTTCGAAATCAGACCGACGAGGGTGACGAGGCCGACCTGCGAATAAATGTTCATCGTCGTCGTCCAGCCGTTGGTGAAGAACGGGATGTTCGGATTCGGCATTTTCAGGAAAGTGAAAATAAGCGCGCCGAACATGGCGAGCGGGACGGAGCCGAAGAGGATGATGAGCGGATCGCGGACGCTGTTGAACTGGGCCGCGAGGACGAGAAAGATGAGGACGAAAGCGAGTCCGAAAGCGGGCAGGAACTTGTCGCCCTCGACCCGCAACTGGCGCGACTCGCCGGTGTAATCGATCGAGTAACCTTTCGGCAGAATCTTCGCGGCCTCGTCCTCGAGAATCTTGAGCGCCTGATCCGTCGGCACGATCGCGACGCCGCTGATTTTGACCGCGTTGAGCTGCTGCATCCGGTTGAGCGAGCGCGGCACGACCTCTTTCCGGATCGTCGCAATCGTGCTCAACTGCACCAGCTTGTTGTCCGGGCCGGTCACGTAAATGTCTTTGAGCTGGTCGGGATTCAAGCGATCGACCCGCTCAATTTGCGGAATCACTTTGTAAGCGCGGCCCGCGATATCGAAACGGTTGACGAAGTTGCCGCCGAGCATGGCGGACACATCCGCGCCGACTTGGGCGAGGTTGAGGCCGAGGGCCGCAGCCTTGTCATGATCGATCACGACCTCGGCCTGCGGCTGATCGATTTTCGTGTCGATGAGCGGCGGGAAGGCGAACTTGCCGCTCTTCGCGGCGGCGTCCTTTAGCTGGTTCGCGAGCGCGAGCATCTGCTCCGGTTCCGCGGTCGAGAGAATGACGAACTCGACCGGGAATTGCCCGCCGCCGGGGAGCGCCGGAGGCATGACCGGAAACATCTGGATGCCCGGGATGGCGCTCAGTTTTTGCTGGACCTGGGGGAGGAGCTGGAAGGCGGTTTCGTTGCGCTGGTCCCAGGGCTTCAGAACCATGCCGCCGAAGCCACTCGAAGGAAACGTGATCTGAAAAGTGAAACGAGTTTGCGGGAAACTGAGAAACACTTTGCCGGCCGCATCGGCGTAAGACTCCGTTTGCTCGATCGTGGCGTTGGCCGGCGCGTCGACGATTCCGAAGATGACGCCCTGGTCTTCCGTCGGCGCGAGCTCTTTGGCCGAGAGCGACATTTTCAAAAAGACGAGCGCGATGAGGGAGAGGCCGATCCAGGCCACGTAAACGGCTGGGCGCATTTGCAGAGTGCGATCGAGCTCACGGCCATACCACTCGCGGATCCGGTCGAAGGTGCGATTGATCCGTCCGGCAAAGCCTTTCTCTTCTTCGCCCGCGCGGAGAAATTTGGCCGACATGACGGGCGAAAGGGTGAGCGCGACGACGCCCGAAATCGTGACCGCGCCGGCGAGAGTGAAG
This sequence comes from Chthoniobacterales bacterium, assembly GCA_038324295.1. GTDB lineage: Bacteria > Verrucomicrobiota > Verrucomicrobiia > Chthoniobacterales > UBA10450 > Palsa-1392. Next base: position 1,565 of record JBBQHV010000051.1, on the reverse strand, counting down.
GCGAACTCGCGGAAGAGTGTGCCGGTGAGGCCGCCTTGCAACCCGATCGGAACGTAAACGGCGGCGAGCGTGATCGTCATCGCGATGATCGGGCCGACCAGCTCGCGCGCGCCTAACAATGCCGCGTCGAGCGGGCTGAGGCCTTCGCGCAAATGGCGTTCGACGTTTTCGACCACCACGATGGCATCGTCTACGACCAGGCCGACCGAGAGCACGATCGCGAGGAGGGTGAGGAGGTTGATCGTGAATCCGAAAACCTGCATGAGAAAAATCGCGCCGATGAGGGAGATCGGGATGGCGACGATCGGAATGATGACCGAGCGCCAGGAACCGAGAAAAAGGAAGATGACGATGACGACGATGAGAAGCGTCTCCATCAGGGTGCGGAAGACGTCGTGGATCGCGGTGTTGATGTACTCGGTGCCGTCGAAAGCGATGCGGCCTTGCAATCCCGTCGGCAGTTCTTTCTGAATGTCGTTCATCTCGGCGCGGACGCGTTTGATCACGTCGATCGAGTTGGCGTTCGGAAGAACGAAAATGCCCATGAACACCGCCCGCTGGCCGGAGAAGCGAACCTCCGTGTTGTAGTCCTCGGCCCCGAGCACGACATCCGCGATCTCGCCGAGCCTGACGAGGACGCCGTTTTCTTCCCTCACGACGAGATTTTTGAAATCCTGAACCGAATGCAGGTCGGTGTTCGCGGTCAGGTTGACCTGCACGAGCGAGCCCTTCGTGCTCCCGAGAGCGGAGAGAAAGTTGTTCGCCGCCAGCGCCGAACGGACCTGCGCGGGGCTGACGTTGAGCGCCGCCATTCGATCCGGCTTCAGCCAGATGCGCATGGCAAAGGTGCGGCCGCCCAGAATCTCGGCCCGCTGCACGCCCTCGATCGCGGTCAGGCGCGGCTGGACGATGCGGGTGAGATAATCGGTGATCTCATTCGCCTTCAGAATATTGGAGGTGAAACTGAGGTAGGCGGAGGCGAACTGCGAATCCGCCGGTTGAATATTGATGATCGGGACCTCGGCTTCCGGGGGCAGATCGTTGCGCACCTGGTTGACCTTCGAACTGATCTCGGCCAGCGCCTTGTTCGAATCGTAATTCAACTTCAGATGGGCGGTGATCGTGGATCTGCTCTGCGCGCTTTGCGATTCCAGATAATCGATCCCATCCGCCGCCGCGATCGCGCGCTCCAGCGGGGTCGTGATAAAGCCACGGACCAGTTCCGCGCTCGCCCCGACGTAAACTGTCGTGACGCTGACCGAGGCGATGTCGCTGCGCGGATATTGCCGGATGTTGAGCGACGAGATCGCCTGGAGGCCGGCGATGATGATCACGAGGCTGACGACCACGGCGAGGACGGGCCGCCGAATGAAGAGATCGGTGAAGGTCTTCACGACTGTGAAAATTCGTCAGGTATTGGGCGGGGTGGGATCGAGCTGCGGCTTGGGCGCGAGTTTGTTGTCGATCACCACGTCCAGGCCGTTGCGCAATTTGAAGGCGCCGGTGCCCACAATCGTCTGGCCCTCTTTCAGGCCATCGCTGACGGCGACGAAGTCACCGCGCGA
>JBBQHV010000050.1:0-9862 GCA_038324295.1 Chthoniobacterales bacterium | reverse complement strand
ACGATTCCCGGGCGCGACGTGATCGTTGTCGTTCTCGGCGACAGCAAAGCGGGTGTCTGGCGCGACGCTTCGGCGCTCCTCTCCTGGGGCCTGATGTCGATAATGTAGCGGCGCGGGCGGCGCGCGGATGAGCGATCTTTTCCAGGAACAACTGCAAGCGCTCCGAGCGCGTTCGCTCCATCGCAAGTTGCGCGAGATCGGCACCGCGCAAGGCTCCGAAATCCAGATCGTCGGGCGCCAGCTCGTTAATTTTTCCTCGAACGATTATCTCGGCCTGGCGGCTGATCCCATCCTGCGCAAGGCGGCGATCGCGGCGATCGAGAAATTCGGGATCGGCGCGGGCGCGTCGCGATTGCTCAGCGGGACGCAATCGCCCCATGTTGCGCTGGAGGCGGCGCTCGCCCGCTGGAAAGGCGCTCCCGCCGCGCTCGCTTTCAGCAGCGGCTACGCGGCGGCCCTCGGCACTTTGCCGGCGCTCGCCTCCAAACACGACGTCGTCATTCTCGACAAACTCTGTCACGCCTCGCTCATCGATGGCGCGCGTTTGAGCGGCGCGACGATGCGGGTTTTCCCGCACAACCATCTTGGCAAACTGGAGAGCCACCTCGAATGGGCCGGTCGCGAATTGCCGGAAGCGCGCCGGATCATCGTCACCGAGTCGGTCTTCAGCATGGATGGCGATCGGGCGCCGCTAGGCGAATTGATCGACTTGAAGAAGCGCTTCCAGGCGGTCCTTCTCCTCGATGAGGCGCACGCCGTCGGTGTGATCGGCCCGCACGGGCGCGGGCTCGCGGCCGAGCTCGGGCTGGAGGGCCAGGTCGATGTGCAGCTCGGCACTTTAAGCAAAGCGCTCGGGGTGAGCGGCGGCTACGTCTGTGGCTCGCGCTCCCTGATCGATTGGCTGATCAATCGCGCCCGCTCCTTTATTTTTTCGACGGCGCCGCCTCCCGCTCTGGCCGCGGCGGCGACGGCTGCGATCGAGTTCCTCGGGAGAGAAGAGGGCGAAGCGCGCCGCAAGACCCTCTGGCAACGAATCGTTAGGCTGGAAAAGGAGTTGCCCGCGAGGAAATCGAGCGCGGGAACTTCGAGCGCGATCATTCCCTGGATCGTGGGCGACGAGCAGCGCGCCCTCGATCTGGCGCGCGCGCTTCAGCAGGAAGGGATGCTCGTTCCCGCGATTCGTTATCCGACCGTGGCGAAAGGCGCAGCCCGCCTCCGCATCACGCTGAGCGCCTCCCATTCGGAGGCGCAGATCGCGAAACTCGGGGAGGCGTTGCGGCGACTTTCCGCGGACGACTACGGGCCAGTCGCAGCCGAGCGGCGGAGGAGCGGCGACGGCACGTAGGCCGGGTTCGCGTGGATGTCGGGCGGACCTTCCGAGGGGATGTCTTCGGCCGGGCCTTCGGCGGGCGGCGCCGGCTGACCGATCGAATTATTGGCGTAGCGCGTGTTCTTGTAGTCGGTGCGCTGGGTCGTCGTTTGCGTTGAGCAGGCCGGAAGCAATGCCGCGGCGAGCAGACAGAGGGCAATTTTGATTTTCATTTTCTGGCTCCATTTGCGGGCGAGTTTTGGTGTCGCCCCCGTTGGACGTTATAATTACTATATTTTAAACTTGAGCTGCAAGAACTCTTTTTGGGAATTCGAACTGCGGATGTTTCGCTCGTATCTGTCGTCCAGAGCGGCCGCCAAAAGAACGTTCCGGCTCTGGTAGAGTGCGCGGCGTCAGAGCCAGCCGTTGTAGCGTGCGCTGTCCCAGCGCACCGGCGCAGCGCGTGGCCAACCGGAAAGTCCGCTGAGGACGACGAACGTTACAACCAAGAGAGCTGGAAGCGATTTTTGGCAGTCGCTCCTGCCTTGCGCTCAGCGCCCGACGGTTGCCCGATGCATGATCGCAGGCGAAGAATCGAAGGCTGGCATGAGAGCTTTCTTTCAGGAACTCAAGGAGCGCCGCGTTTATCGTACCGCCATCCTTTATGGCGTGGCCGCTTCCGGGATGGTTCAATTGGCCGGCACGGTTCTGCCGGCGTTTCACGCGCCCGACTGGGGGCAGCAGGTTTTTTTGTTGACGATGGCGCTCGGTTTTCCGGTCGCGCTGATTCTGGCCTGGGCCTTCGACCTCACCCCGCGTGGCTTGCAACGCACCTCTGCGGTGCGCGGGCTGCGTATCGTGCGCACCCGCCAGATGTGGCTCCTCGGTTCGGCGGGACTCTTGATCGCCGCCGCGGCTCTCTCCGGCTATTGGTTCTGGCATCCCTGGCGCGACACCGGCGGAGGCGGACGCAGCCTGACGAAACGGGAAATTCCGGAAAAGAGTATCGCGGTCCTCCCTTTTCAAAACCTCAGTGCCGAGTCGGCAAATTCATTTTTTGCGGATGGTGTGCAGGACCAGATCCTGACCGATCTGGCCAATGTTTCCGATTTGAAAGTGATCAGTCACGCCAGCGTGGCCGGTTACAAGACAAACATCGCCCGCAATCTGCCCGAGATCGGCTGGCAGCTCGGCGTCGCCTATATTTTGGAAGGCACCGTGCAACGCGACGAAAAACGGGTGCGAGTCAACGCCAAGCTGGTCGACGCGCGCACCGACACCAACGTCTGGGGCGAGAGTTACGATCGCGATCTGGCCGATGTTTTCGCGATCCAAAGCGAGATCGCCAAGACCATCGTCGCGAAATTGCAGGCGCACCTTTCTCCCGCGGAAAAAGCCAGCATCGAAAAACGACCGACGGACGATATCGCGGCCTTCGATCTTTTCCTCCATGGCAAGGAGATCGTGAACAGTTACCTCGACGCTGCGGATGCCGGCGCCGTGCTCCTCCAGGCGGTCCGCTTGCTCGACGAAGCGGTGGCCCGCGATCCGAATTTTGTCCTCGCCTATGCCAACCTCTCGCGCGCCCATGGCCTTCTCTATTTTCTCGATCTCGATCCACGCCCGTCCGTCTCTTGCGCGCGGAAACGGCCGTGAAAACTGCGCTCCGGCTCAATCCGAATTCGGGCGAGGCCCATCTCGCTCTCGCGGAGTATTACTTTCGTGGCTATCGCGATTACCCGAACGCGCAAGCCGAACTCGCGCTCGCCCGTCCCACGCTCCCGAACAACGTGGCGGTCTTTGTCCTGAGCGGTTACCTGGATCGGCGTCAGCGACGCTGGAGTGAATCGGAATCAAATTTTAGAAAGGCCGTTGAGCTGGATCCGCGTAACAGCAACGCGGTGCACCTGCTGGCCGATCATTTTATTCTGATGCGACGCTCTACCGAAGCGCTACGCGTTTTTGAGCGGGCGGCTGCGGCCGGCCTCGCGCCGCCCGTCCTCAAGTTGCGCCGGGCTGCCATCGCCTTTTTGATCGACGGCGAGATCGCTCCCTTCCGTGCAATGATCGAGACGGCCTCACCGGAACTCGACATCGGCGGTGGGACCACGCCCTGGTGTATCCTCGCGGCGCTGGCCGAAGGAGATTTCGCCGGCGCCCGGCAAGTCCTCACCCTCTCACCGCGCGAAAACTTTCAAGAAACCGACTATTCCTTCTACTATCCCCGCGCCTGGTATGAGGCGGAGATCGCACGCGCCCAAGACGACGAGGCCGGAGCAAGGCGAGCTTTCATGAAAGCTCGGAAGATTTTCGAGGACCGCTTGAGCGTGAAGCCCGACGACGCCCGCACGCTCGCCGTTCTGGCGCAGGTGGATGCTGGTCTCGGCCAAAAGGAGCTTGCCATTCGCGAGGCGCAGCGCGCGGTCGGTCTCATGCCCGTCACGCGCGACGCCTATGATGGGCCGCTCGTCCTGCAAGGTTTGGCGCGAGTTTATACCTGGACGGGTGAACCCGGGCGCGCAATCGACCTCGTCGAAAGACTGCTGAAGATGCCGGGTTATCTTTCCTACGGATATCTCCTCCACGATCCTCTCTGGGCGCCCCTGCGGGAACACGCTCGCTTTCAAGCGTTGGTCGCTTCTCTGGCTCCGGGCGTCCGCTAGCTGGAGCAACTGGCCAAGGAACATCCGGCTGGCTGTAGAGTGCGCTGTCTCAGCGCAGTTGCCCGCCCAACTCAGCGGAGAAGGTCCGCTGAGGACAGCGAACGCGAGAACCGAGAGATCCGACGCGCCGGTTTAAGAAAAGCGGCCGAGAATTGCGTTCAGTTTTCGCCGCGTTTCGGCCGGCCACAGTTTTCGGTCCGTCACGAGCGCGGAATCGAGCGCAGAATGCTCCGGCCAATCCGGCTCGGTCGGGATTTTTGGAATCACGTCGGCCAGAATCTTTTTCGCGGTCTCAGCGTTGGCCAGCAGATGCTCGATCACGGTCTGGGCCGAGACCGGTTCCTCCTCGACCTTCCAGCAATCGTAATCCGTAATCATCGCCATGGTGGCGAGGGCGATCTCGGCTTCGCGAGCCAGCTTCGCCTCCGGGAGATTCGTCATTCCGATGACATCGAAACCATGGCGCCGATTCAGCTCCGATTCGGCGCGGGTGGAAAAGGCCGGGCCGTCCATGTTCACATAGGTGCCGCCGTTATGAATCTTCATGCCTAACGACCGCCCGGATTCGGCGAGCAAATTGCGCAGCGGTGCCGAGATCGGCTCCGCGAAGGTGATATGGGCGGCGATGCCTTCGCCGAAAAAAGTGTGTTCCGCGCGCTGGCTCGTCCGGTCGTAAAACTGCGAAGGGAGCAAAACATCGCGCGGCGCATATTTCTCCTGCAGGCTGCCGACCGCGGTCACGCTGATGATCCAGCGCACGCCTAACGATCGGAGCGCATAAATATTGGCCCGATGATTTAGCTCATGCGGCAGGAGCCGATGCCCGCGCGCATGCCGCGGGAGGAAAAAGACCGGCCGTCCGCCGACCACCTCGCCGCCGACAATCACATCCGACGGCGCGCCAAAAGGCGTCTCGACATGATGCTCCTGCGGATTGGTAAATCCCTCGATCTGATAAAGCCCGCTCCCGCCGATGATTCCGATGGCTGCGTTTTCTGATTCCATTTTGTGCGATGATTATTCAAAAGGGTTTTCGCTTGGGAAGGGGATAATCCTCCTCAGGCCTCACTGCGATGAAACTCAAACTCAGCAATCCGCCCTCCTTCGCCCTGCTCGCGATCCTCCTTCTGGCCGCCTGCGCCGGGCCCTCTCGCGAACCCGGCCGCGCACCTGCCGCGGGCGGCGCCGGCGCTTTCGCCAGCGCGCCGCCCGATCGACCCGGCCTCGGAACGAGGTGGGGCGAAACCCGGAAATCGCGCTCTTTTCCAACCAGGTTCGACCGCGCCACGCCTAACGATCCTCTGGCGACCGCGGAAATCTTCTACAACGACCGGGCCGGGATCAGCGCGATGGCAAATGCTTCGGAATTCCGCCGCGTCTGGCCGATGCTTCGCGGTCCGGCCGCGAGTCTGGTCTCGGTCGGACTGCGCGACCAAAGCGGCCGCTTCCTGCCGGGCCTGATCGTGGGCGATCGCTGGTTAGTCATCGGTGAGGAAGGACGACGTTATTCCATCGTCGTCCGCAACCGAAGCGACCTGCGGCTCGAGGTGGTTCTCTCCGTCGACGGGCTCGATGTCCTCGACGGGCGGCCGGCGTCGGTGCGCAAACGCGGTTACGTCGTCGCGCCGCATCGGGCTCTGGTGGTGGACGGTTTTCGCCAGAGTGGTGAGGAGGTGGCGGCTTTTCGTTTCAGCCCGGTGCGCGAATCGTACGCCCAGGAAAAATATCGCAACACCCGCAACGTCGGCGTCATCGGCGTTGCGCTTTTCAACGAGCGCGGCACCTCTCCCTGGAGCGATCGCGAAGTGCAAAAGCGCCTGAAGGCGAATCCGTTTCCCAATCGCTTTGCCACCCCGCCTTAGCTCGCATGGTTATTTTACAACACGGCCGGCCGGCTCTCGTAGATCTGATTTGATCAGCCGATCGGCCACGCCATAGAAGCCGGGTTCGAACGGATCGCCTGCTCGACAGAGCTTGCCCTTCGAAACGACCATCCAGCGTCCAGCCCGCGGCCGGTCCAACTAAGAACGAATGCCGTCAATCAGCCCTCGCTCGTGATCGCGGCTGGCATGGAGGATGCGAAAGACCAGGACGCGTTCCCCTTCGATCCTATAAAAGACCTTAAACGGGAAACGGACCGTGAGCAGCCGTCGGAACCCGCGATAATATTCCGGGGTGATTTCCGCCGAGCTCTCCAAACTGGAGATCACCTTCTCCACCTGGCTGGTGAACTCATCGCCCAGACCTGCCCGCTGCTGTTCATACCACTTTCGAGCTTCCTGCAAATCACCCAGCGCACGCGGCCGGATGATAACCTGTAGTGTCACTCTGCGATCGGCTCGCGCAGCTTCGCCTTCGCAGCTTCCCAGGACATTCCGGCATCTGGAGTCGAGCGATAATCCTCCAGTTCCGCATCCAGGAGTGCCTTCTCCTCCGCGGTGGACCCGCTCCCATGCCGGATCAGCTCAGCCTCATTCATCTGCCAAATCTTCTCCAGCACCTCTTGGCGCTCGTCCGGCTTCAAATTTGGCAACTCGCGAAGAATCTCGGCTTTGCTCACGCAGAAAGATTAGTCACCAAGCTTCGCACGTGCCATGGAAATCTTCGTCAGCCGGAGCGAGCGCAAGACCTACGGAGAAGAGTTGCGGCCGCGACGCCGAGCCGACCCCGCCCGCCGCACCTAACGGGTATTTCGTGAGCGTTGGCCATTTCAGAAGCCAAGACTCACGAGTCGCTCCGCCGGATCACGTTTTTGAAGCCGGCGCGAGTAGTGGTGCAGCTATTCTGATTGAGGTGATGAACGGCCTCGCCTGTATCGATATCGGATGGTGAAAGGAGGTCGCGTTGACCGCCCGCGCGCAACGTTTTACTCTGGCCGCATGACCGCGACTGTCGAACAAACCCAAGCCGATCTGGGATCATCCTCGACGAGTCCGACGGCTTGGACTGGAAAACCGCAGTGCGCTGTGATGTGATTTATCTCCTGCCGAAATCCGAGTTCAGCGAACACCGGGGCCAGGTAAATTCGCTGCGGCGAGTGCTCATCGCGCGCAAGATGGCCGAGTGTCTGCGTTTCCCCTCGGCGTGGTAGTGTTTTCTCTCCCTCGATTCTGAAGCTGGGATTCCGAATGCCGAAATTTTTCATCAAAACCTACGGCTGCCAGATGAACGAGCGCGACTCCGAGCAGGTTGCGCGCTCGTTGCTCGATCGCGGCTATGAGGTCGCGCCAAACGAGAGCGAAGCGGACGTCGTGCTCCTCAACACCTGCAGTGTGCGCGACATGGCGGAGCAGAAGGCGCTCGGCAAAATGGGAATGCTCGGGAAAATCGCGCGGGAACGGCCGGAGACGGTTTTCGGTTTTCTTGGCTGCATGGCGCAGGCGCGCGGAGTGGAGCTCCTTCGTGCCGGAAAGCATGTCGACCTCGTCGTCGGGACGCAGAAATTTCATCGGGTGGCCGATTACGTCGATGAGTTGCTGGAAAAGAAGCGCGCCCGGCGGATGGACGATCCGCGGTTTTCCATCGTCGATACGGAGGAGGAAGCGGGCTCGCAGGGGACGATTCGCGAGCACACTTTGCGTCCGCAACAGGCAACCGCTTTTGTCTCGATCATGCAGGGTTGCAACATGCATTGCACCTTCTGCATCGTCCCGCGGACCCGGGGCGCGGAACGGAGCCGGTCGATTTCCGAGATCGTCGCGGAGGTGCGCGAGCTGGTCGCGCGCGGGGTGAAAGAGGTGACGCTCCTCGGCCAAATCGTGAATCTTTACGGCCGGCACGAGTTTCCGAAATGTGACGAGAAGAGCCCCTTCGTGCAGTTGCTGGAAGCGGTGCACGATGTCGATGGGCTCGAGCGCATCCGCTTCACTTCGCCGCATCCAATCGGTTTTCGGGCGGATCTCATTCGTGCCCTGCACGAACTCCCGAAGCTTTGTGAGCACGTCCATTTGCCGCTCCAATCCGGTTCCGATCGCATTCTGAAGGCGATGCATCGCACCTACACGGCGGAGAAATATTTGCGACTGGTCGATCAGATTCGCGGTGCCGCCCCTAACGAGATCGCCCTAACGACCGATGTGATCGTCGGTTTCCCGGGCGAGACGGAAGAGGATTACGAAATGACTCGCGGCCTCGTCGAGCGGGTGCAGTTCGATAATGCCTTTGTCTTCCGCTACTCGCAGCGCCGGGAAACTCCCGCCGCCGGGATGGCCGGCCAGGTGGACGAGGCGGTGAAGGAAGCGCGCAACCACGATCTGCTTTCGGTCGTCGATCTTTCCGCGAAGCGGGCGGGCGAAAAACTGGTCGGCCGGACCGTGGAAATTCTTTGCGAAGGCCCGAGCAAAACCAACGCCGCGCGTCTCACCGGGCGGACGCGGACGAATAAGATTGTCGTCTTTGAAGGCGGCGCCGATAATGTCGGTCGGCTCCTTGACCTGCGCATCACGCACTCGACCGGCTTTAGCCTCTCGGGAAGACGCGAGGAGGCAGCGCTCAGTTGTGCTCCCGGGCGAACAGCGGAAATTGCGCCTTTCGCGCTTTCGCCATGATTTATCACTTCTCTCTGCAGACGGCCGGTTTTGTCGCGGGTTTGTTTTTGATCGCGCTCAGTCTGCTCGCGTTTTTCTCCCCGGCCCGCGCGCATCTGCCGCATTTCCCGCGTTCGCGCACTGCCGGCATGGTGCTGCTGACGATCGATCTGGTCTGGAGCTTCTGGCTCGTCGCGACCATGGAGATGGGCGAGTTTTCGAATTTTCGCCGGCCGCTCATGATCATTCTGCCGGTCGGCTATTTCCTCGTGCTCAAATTTGTCGATGAATTTCTCGCCGTGCGTGCGCTTGGAATTTTATGTTTGCTCGCCGCCGAGCCTCTGCTCGATGCGGCCTTCCTGCGCCCCGAGATGAGCCGGCTGCTCGTGACCGTGCTGGCTTATCTCCTGATCGTCGCCGGGCTCCTTTGGGTCACGATGCCCTACCTGCTGCGCGACCAGATTTCCTGGAGCACGCGGACGACGGCTGCCTGGCGAGTCGTGGTGGGAATTGCGTTGGTTTACGGGCTCGCGATTGCCACTTGCGCCGCGGTTGCTTATTGAGCCGCATTCTCGTCATTCGCGGCGGCGCGATCGGGGATTTTATCCTCACGCTGCCGGCGCTGAGATTGTTGCGCGACGCGTTTCCGGACGCCCGGATCGAGATTCTTGGTTACAAACAGATCATCGCGCTGGCCGAGATGGGTGGATACGCGGACGCCAGCCGTTCGATTGAATACGGGGCGCTCGCCAGCTTTTTCGCGCGCGACGGCGACTTGGCGCCGGAGCTGGTCGATTATTTCGGGAGCTTTCAGCAGGTCATCAGCTACCTCTTCGATCCGGACCAGATTTTTGCCGGTAATCTGAAGCGGGCCGGGGTGCGAAACCTGATCACCGGTTCGCCCAAGATCACCGACGATGAACATGCCGCCCGGCAACTGGCGCGCCCGCTCGAGCGCCTCGCGCTTTATCTCGAGGACCCGGCGGCGACTCTGCGGTGGCCGGAAACGGAGAAACTCGATCGCAACCGGATCGCCATTCACCCCGGCAGCGGCAGCGAGACGAAGAATTGGCCGCTCGAGCGGTGGATTCAGGTTGCGCGGCAGCTCCTCGAGACTGACGGCGGCGGACGAATTCTTCTCGTCGGCGGCGAAGCGGATACGGAACGGCTGGCCGGATTGCGGGCGGCTTTGCCTGACGAATGTGTCGAGCTGGCGGAAAATCTTCCGCTCCCCGAGCTTGCGCTGCGATTGCGGAACTGCCGGATGTTCCTCGGGCACGACAGCGGTATTTCGCATCTTGCAGCCGCGGTGGGCGCGCCGTGTCTGCTTCTGTTTGGGCCGACCGATCCGGCGATTTGGGCGC
>JBBQHV010000049.1:0-9897 GCA_038324295.1 Chthoniobacterales bacterium | reverse complement strand
TGCCCGGCGCCCGACGGAGGCGGAGCGCAACGCGGAGATCGAGCGCCGCGTCGAGCAGCGCCTCGCGCAGGAACATCAGGCCGAGGCCGAACAGAGACTCGCACTGCGGGCCGCCGCGCTCGAAGCACGCGAAAAATTGCTCGCTGCCGAAGAGAGTTCGTTTGCGAACATGACTGCTTCCACGGCTCCCGCGACCGTCTCACCCACGGCAGAGACCGCCACTGACTACCGCGGGGATGAGAGCGCGACTGCTTATTATCCTTACGCGACTAACGAACTTTACCCGGAACAATACGGGCTGGTTCCGCAGCCAGAGCCTGCCTTCGTTGACGAACCCTGCTACTTCGCTCCCGCTTCTCCCGTTCTCTCCGTTTTTAACCAGAGCGCCGCGATCGTCTATCTCAATCGCAACGCGCCCCGAATGCGGCCGCGGCGACATCATCCCGGCTTTCATCAACCCCCGCCCCGTCCACGACCCCGCCCTCGCCAGATGGGGACGGGTCATCAAAGAGTGACACGACCACCGATGCGGACAGCGGGCCAGCGATCCACCGGAGCGGCCCGTGGACGCCAGATGGTCAATCGAGCTCGCCCCGCCGCGCCGCGCCGCCCTCGTTAGGGCGAGCGCCGCATTCCCAGATCAGGACCGGCTCGCGGCCACCGGCTTTGATCCTGCGCGCGGCGGGCGGCGTTTCGATCCGCTCCCAGCCGAGACATTCGATGCGATTCTGGGAAACGCCTTTTTCACAATGACTACCCCACGCCGCGCGCACGATCCGCACGACGTGCTCCTTCAGGATTCCCGGCGAGGTGATCTCGATGACAGCTCGGCGATCTTCGCCGCGGGAGTTGAAGCGAAAGGCAAAAAGGCCGGTCACGAGCGATTCCATCGCGCAACTTTAGCGCGTTTTCATGAAACTGTTACGCCGCACTCAAGCGGCCGAAATCTGGAGGGCGAAGCTCCTGCGACGCCAGCCCGGGCTCGCGGGGATCTCGCCCCCTCCAAACTCTGCGGCTCGTTCTCGTTCGGGTGCAGTTGTAACAGTAAGTGAGACCAAGCCAAAAAGGCGACGCTCCTCAAGGCGGTCTTGTAGAGTGCGCTGTCCTCAGCGCATGGTCGGAGGATCACCTCGCACCGTCCGCTGGGGACAGCGGACACTACAACGCTCGGCGCAAGGGTCGCGCATGTTCCCTCTCATCGGTTTCAGTGCACCAGTGCAGTGAATCATTGAGTTCTGATTCGTCGAAATGGATGGTCGAGCTCCTGCGAGACCTCGGCGTCGCAGGAGCTCCGCCCTCCATTGTTTTTTGCCGCGGGTTCACTTTTCAACGACTCACTGCACTTGACTTTCATCCAACCCGCTCCCCTGGCGCTCACCCACGCGCGAGCCGCGCGCGGTAGAACGCGAGGGCAAAGACGACCGCGGCGATGCTGATGGCCAGGTAACTAACGATCGTCATCGTTGCGCGGTGGCCATAGAGACCGGCGAAATCGAACCAGGGATTCTGCCCGTGATCGTTTACCACGAGATACCAAAAGGTCAGGAAGACGACGATGAAGGTCTTCGGGTTTGCGCTGATAATCCCGAGCGCGGTGGCGAGAGCGGCCACGAAGAGGATTCCCCCGAGCAAGGCCGCGAGCGCGAGTGGTCCGTGCGAAAGGGTGCGCGCGATCGGCGCGGCGCAGAAGAGAAGACTGAGGAACACGGCGGAGCCGAGTTTCCACCAGACATAGCCTTCGCGGAGACGCCCGATGGAATGCAGACTCGCGGTCGTTCCAGCGCGGACGTCGCGCGTCGAGATGTCGGAGACGATGATGGCGAGGACCGCAAAAATCGCCGGCCAGGCGCCGGCGAGCGGCGCGACCAGGGCTCCAATCGTGACCACAACAAACGCAACCAAGACCAGCGGGTAGAGTGAAAAAGTGAGGAGCGCGTCAGTCCACATCGCGCCGAGGAAGGATCCACCACGGCCAACGGTCGGGATGAGCGCGACGGCACGCCGGCTCACAGGCTTGAAAAGATTCTGGATTTTCCCGAGCCAGCTGCGCCCGCCGTTCTCCGCGACCCGGCCGGTCCGCACCGGGTCGAAGCGATGGAAAAAAAACGCGGCGAGCGGGAGCAGGATCAACGGCGCGACGATCGAGATGAGGCGCGGCAGGAGCCAGGCGCGTGTCATCGTCAGGCCAGGAAAAAGGATCGGCGGCTTGGTTGGATCGAAGGGCGAGGAGCCGATTGCGACTGACTCGGTGTGGAGAGTTTGCTGCATTCGGTCGATCATAAAACCGAAGCCGGTGAAATCGAACGAACGCGCCCAGTTGATTCGCCCGTGACTAGTCTCGTTGGCGACGACCAGGCCGATGACTCCGATCCAAAAAAAGAAATAGAGGACGTCGCCCAGTTTCCCAGCAAGCAAAGGGACCGACTCGAAGAAGACCGCGGCCGCGGAGACGAAGACCATCGCCGAAGGGGTGAGGAGGAGATATTGCTCGATGAAAACGCCCGGCTCGAAAGGCGCTTCTCCCCTAACGAGCAGCATGGCCATCGAGCTGAGCATGAACCCGCAAAGAAAAGTGACGAGGAAGGCGAAGTTCCCGAGGAATTTGCCGAAGAGATACTCAAGGGAACGCATCGGGGTGGACGCGGCGATCATTCCGCAGCGGGTGGTGATGTCGCGCCGGATTGTGTTCGAGATAACGTAGAAGCCAAAGAGCCCGACGAAGATCATCCCGAGCGAAGCGGTGCCGAGGCCGATCGCGCCCGAATTGTTGATCGCGCGATGGCCGTTGATCTGAATCAGCGCGCGCCCGGTGGAAGGCGCGGGAATCCAAAAGTAAGCGAAGGCGCTGAGGAGGAGAAAGACGATGACGGTCGAGACGCGGCGAAACCTGATGCGGAAATCTGCCGTGACAATTGCGGCGATGCGCGCGAGCGATGTTGTCATGCCGCTGGTTGGGCTGCACCCGGCTGCGCGGTTTCGCCGAAGTTCATCAAATAGAGAAACGCATCTTCCATTTCCGGTTCGGCCGGAGTCGCGGCGATCGTGGGCGATGGTCCGACGAAGCGAATGTGAACGCCATCGGGTTTGCGGACCGCGCTCGAGATTTTGAGAGTGGTGCGCAGCTCTTCGAATTTTTCCGAGGTGACGACGCTTTCCCAAACGTGACCGTCGCAGGCGCGGAGCAGGGTTTCCGGCGTCTCCATCGTGAGGAGCGCGCCTTCTTTCATGACGGCGATCTGAGTGGCGATCGATTCCACGTCGGAAACGATGTGGGTGGAAAGGATGACCAATTTTCCGAAGCCGATTTCCGAAAGCACATTTCGAAAACGGACCCGCTCTTCCGGGTCAAGCCCCGCGGTTGGTTCGTCGACGATGACGAGCTCGGGGTTGTTGATCAGCGCCTGGGCGATGCCGAGCCGCTGTTTCATGCCGCCGGAAAATCCGCCGACCACGCGGTCGGCGACGCCGTGCAGATTCACGCTTTCGAGCATCTCGGTGACGCGCTTTTTCGAGCGCACCCCTTTGAGCGCGGCGAAATAGGCGAGGAACTCGCGCGCCGTCAGGTTGTCATAGACGCCGAAATCTTGCGGGAGATAACCGAGCTTCCTCCGCAACTCGTTAGGCCGTTTCACCACGTCCTGGCCGTGGAAAAGAATCCGCCCGCTCGTCGGCCGCGTGATTGTCGCGATCATTTGCATGAGCGTCGTCTTGCCGGCGCCGTTCGGACCGAGGAGACCGATCACTCCCGACTGCACCTCGAGCGAGAGATCGCGCACGCCAAAATTCCCGGCGCGAAATTTCTTCGAGACGTTCTCGATCGCGAGCACGCCTCATTTAGGCAAGCCCGAGGTGAAGGTCACGAGATATCTCGGTTGCGGCGCCGGCTTTTGGTGATTGACGACCGACCCCACTGGATCATTCCATCGCCTCACATCCATGAGCATTCCACGCCTGCTTCCTCTCCTCCTCGCCGCGTCTCTTTCCTGTTCGGCGTTTGGGCAAAGCTCTGCCACACCCTCCGCCAGCCCCGCTCTCTCGCCCGAGAAAAACATGCCGTTGCCTCCAGCGCCACCCGCGCCCGACGGAGCGGAATTGACCAAACTGCTCAACGATTTCCTCGCCGGCGCTTCGCGCAATGACGTCGCGATGCATGATCGCTTCTGGGCCGACGATCTCATTTACACCGCCTCAGCCGGGCGCCGCATCGGGAAGGCGCAGATCATGCGCGAGGTGCGCGAAGAGGCCGCCGCGCCCGCCCCGGCCAATAAGGAAGAGACTATCTTCACCGCGGAAGATGTCCGCATCCAGCAATACGGGAACACCGCGATCGTCGCTTTCCGGCTCGTCGGGACGACGAAGAAAGGAGAGAAGACCGAGGTCGCGCATTATCTCAACAGCGGCACCTTTCTGAAGCGCGACGGCAAATGGCAGGTCGTCAACTGGCAGGCAACCAAGATGCCCTGACCGGAAGTGGTTCGCCCGCAATCGCCACGGGCGGGTGCGAGCGCAATAGCAGAGAATGTTAAGCACATTTTCGAAGATTCCTTTCCGCGCGAGACAAAGCTTGATGAGAACGCAGGTAGGAAAAAATGGCTTGCTTCAAAAATGGCAATTGGGATAGCAATCAGGTCTATGTATCAGCCTCTCATCGTTTCCGGTTCCCATCCCATTTTGGGAGATTGCTCTCTCCATTTTCGTAGCGTCGCGCACCCTCGGCACTCTTCACTTCGACGACTGATCGGGATGGCTTTTCTAAGCTGTTTCTCCGTCGGGTCGGCACTCGCCCAAGGAGTCCCCAATGCACTCACACACGGTCCCGTGGTGGGCGGAGTCACCTCTTCCGGAGCGAACGTCTTTGTCCGAACGAACAGAAGGAGTCGCGTCGCCCTCCGCTATGGCATGGACCCGACCCTCAGCACTTATCAGCAGACGCCGACTTTTCACACAGAAGCTGCGCACGATTTCACCCATACAATTCCGCTCTCAGGTCTGAAACCGGAGACGAAATACTATTTGAATGTGGTGGTTAACGGCGCCCCGCAGCTCCCTCCTCCGACTTTCCCGTCCTTCACCACTTTCCCGCCTGCGGGCAGTTCGCGAGACTTCAATTTTGTCTGCTTCTCGGATTTTGCCACGACCAAATCTCTCTCCCATAGCGTCTCGACCTACGCCAGCGCCGCGAGTCTGAACCCAGCTTTTGTTTTCATCGGTGGCGATTTCGACCATCGCAATCCGCAGGATCTGCCGGAGAGGCGCGAGATGTTTCAGGACCTATACAACCCCGCTACTCCATTCATGGAGGACTTTGTAAAATTGATCCTGCGACAGTTTCCGATCACTCACCAATGGGATGATCATGACGCCGGACAAAACAACGTCGATAGGACCTTTCCAGACTGGAGTTTAACTCAGCAGGTTTATCAGGAATACATTCCGAGCTATCCGCTGCCATCGGTTAATCCAGGCATCTGGCAAAGATTTAGCTATGCGCAGGTTGACGGTTTCGTTCTTGACTGCCGCAGCCAAAGAGATCCGGAAGGGGACCCGGACGACGCCAATAAGAGCATGCTGGACGGGAACAATCTTGGCGCGACCGGCCAGCTGCAGTGGCTGGAGAACGGCTTACTGACTTCCGCTGCCCGCTGGAAGGTTATCTTCACTTCGGTCATAGCCAATACCACCACTAAATATCCCGATGGCTGGGCTGGCTACCAAACCGAATGGAACCAGCTCAAGACCTTCATCAATTCAAACCACATCGATGGCGTCGTCTTCATTTCGGGAGATCTTCACCTGGGCGCGATCGATAACGGAAGCCTGACCGGTTTTCCCGAGATGTGCATCTTACAGCCTAATGGCCTTGGAGATTGTCCCACCTCGTTGCCGGGGGTATGGAGCGAAGGCTATTTCGATGAAGGCTGCTCTGGTTTCGGTGTGGTGAAAGTGTCACAAAATCCCGACAGCTTGACGCTCGAGGCAGTCAACCAGGATAGGACGGTGAAACTGGCCTACACGCTAGGAACGCCGCCGCCGCCGCCGGTCATTACCGCCGAGCCCCAAGACGTCACCGTGCCTGCCGGTCACCGCGCTACTTTCAGCGTCACTGCGACCGGCACCCCGCCGCTGTTTTATAAGTGGGAAGTGGTCGGCGGCGGCGAAATCCCAGGCGCTGATACCCCTAGCTACACCACCCATCGCACGACGCCGGATGACAGCGGCCGCTCCTTCCAGGTGCTTGTGAGTAACCCCGGCGGTACGGTGACGAGCGATCCTGCGACGCTGACGGTGACTCCTTAGGAGGCCGAAAGCTCGCAAGCTTCCCGCGATTATCGAATGACAGCGGAATTCGCGCCGATCCGAGCGCGAGCGCGACGATGACCGATCGCCGAAAAAATCGGCGCCCTATCGAACCTCCGAAGAGCATACCGCAAGTCGCCGCGCAATTTATGTATGGCGGTACGCTTACGGCCGGCGGAAATGTTCCGAGCCGAAGGTTGCCCGATGTGGGCAAGTTTTTACTGGCGCGCACGGCATTTCGGCTGTGAATTCGCTCATGATCAAACGCGCGATCCCAGCCCTGCTCGGCCTTCTCTGTGCTTGCTCCCCTCTCCTCGCCCAACAAATCGATCCGCTGTCCACGACGGGAGACGAAATCTTTTCGGGCGACCGTTTGCGGATCACGGGCGAAATCGAGACCGCTCCCGCGCTCGCTCTCTACCGGCCCGACCTCTTTCGCTCGGTCGATGGTTCTTTGCTCATTCACGGCCTGCCCACGTTGACTTTGCTCGACGGCCGACGCTTTCTCATCTCGGGGCATCCCGGCGGCACCGGCATGGCGCCGCTCGATCCGATCCCGCTCGCGTTCCTCCAAGCGGTCCGCGTGCAAACCGTCCCCTCTCCGCTGGACGGAAGCGACGGACCCGGCGGAGTCGTCGATCTGCGGCTCAATCGCCCGGTCGCCGGCGGGGAGCTCGGAGTGTTCTACGGAAATTCCGGCGGGAAATACGGACGCGAAGATTTTCACGCCTACATTTTCGGCGGCGTCGGCAACGACAAGTTCCAAATCTCGGCCGGCGCCGCCTACCAGAATTCGAGCGGGCGCGCGCTCCAGCTCAGCTATTGACGGCGCACCAAGTGACAGGGTTGCGATCGTCCCGCGCGGAAAAGCAGAGACGACCGCTGAAGTCTGCGACGCGAGCCATAACCGCCAGCCGGTCGCAACCTTTATCACATCATGATTAAATTCCTCGTTGGCTTCGTTCTCGGCGTCTGCCTTTTGCTCCTGGCCGGCTATTTTTTTGTCACTCGGGGCGGCATCTCGATGTCGACGGAGAGCAAGCCGTTGCCGATGGAACGGTTCCTCGCGCACAAGGCGCTCGCCGCGTCGATCGGCTCGAGCGCCCAGGCGGAATCACCGTTGCCCGCCGATGAGACGAACCTGCTCGCGGGCGCGCGCATCTTTCAAGAGAACGGCTGCGCCGGCTGCCACGGGCGGTTGGGCCAGGGCGCCTCCGGCATCTCGAAGAGAATGTATCCCCACATCCCGACGCTCCTTCCGCCGTCCAAAGGCGTAACCGACGATCCCATCGGGGCCACTCACTGGGTCGTGGAACATGGGATTCGTTTCAGCGGCATGCCGTCGTTCAAGGGCAAGCTGAACGACGACGAGATCTGGCAGGTCAGTCTGCTCCTGCGCAATGCCGACAAGCTGCCGGCCCCGGTTCAGGACGCGCTGCGCAAGTAGCGCTGCGGGTCGATAACAGACCGGGCTGCTTTAGAGGTCCGCGCCGACTGAGAAAGCCAAAGAGCCGGGCCAGCCGGCGCCTGATCCCGACATGACGTCACTGACGCATGTTCCGGAACTGCGGAAGTATCCTTCGCCGGGGCCACGAAAAGAATCATTGACGCTCCGGAGCGCTTATGGCCATTATGGAATTTCTTAATTATAAGAACTGCCAATATGAAATCTGTCCTACTCTTTACTTTCCTGGTTGCCGCCGTTTTTTGCTATTTCCACGACTCTCCTCTCCCGAGGTCTAAGCCCGATTACTCGATCGCCTCTGCCCAGCCGGCTCCTCGGCCGCTGGCCGCCGCACCGGCCGTCGTTATCGCGCCCCTCCCGTCGTATAGCACTCGCTGGAAGACCGGCCCGAACGCACAAGCCGACCTAAAGACCGGTCCGAATGCGCAAACCGACTTCGAACCGTTCGCGCCCAGCGAACAGGCGAACTGGAACCAGACTCCGGGATATACGGTGATTGCAGGGATCAATATGCCGCGGCGCTGACCTTCGCCAAATCCTGACGATCTGTCCTCGTTAGGCGAAAAGAGAACGTGAGAGTCGTCGCGATGCAGGACTCAGCCCGGTTCCAAGGCTTGACCGCGACTGACCTTCCGGAGATAAAGGGGCGCCATGATCACCGGAGCCCATTCGATCATCTACAGCACGGACGCAGAGGCTGATCGCAAGTTTCTGCGCGACGTGCTCCAGTTCCCGAGCGTCGATGTTGGCCATGGCTGGCTCATCTTCGGATTGCCTCCGGCGGAGGTCGCCGTCCATCCCGGGGAGAAGAATGACGTGCACGAGTTCTACCTGATGTGCGACGATGTCGAGACTTTTGTCGCCGGATTGAAGGAGAAGGACGTAGCTTGCGATCCGATTCAGGATCAGGGTTACGGTCTCGTGACCCAGCTCACTCTCCCGGGCGGCGGCAAACTCGGCGTCTATCAGCCCCGGCACGCGCGACCCAAGCCGATGCTGTAGCGGCGCTCTGTGAGCGTCGCCTTTTTTCGTTCCACGACGGTCATAGACCGCCGCTCCAAGGAAGCGATCACTCCGCTCCTTCCCGCATGAGCACTGGCGACGCGGGCAGCTTATCGAGGACGATTCCGCCCGACCCGTCGTAGCGGCCAAACTGGAGCACGCCGGTCGGGCATTGCTGGACACAGGCGGAGCAGCGGACGCACTCCGGGTCTTCCATGGGCAGGCCTTTGTTCGCGAAGTTCATAATGTCGATCCCCTGGTGACAAACGGACGTGCAGACGTTGCAGGAAATGCACTTGTGTTTGTCGGGAAAAATCCGGTAGCGCGAGAAGCGCGTGTAGATGTGCATGAGCGCGGCGAGCGGACAGGCAAAGCGGCACCAGACGCGGCCGCTGAACCAAAAATAGAGACCAACACCGAGAATGCCGGCCATGAAGATATCGACGCTCCAGCCATAGCTCAGGAACGGGATTCCTTCGAAAAGCTTGTGATACCAGTGCGTCGCCCAGGATTTTTCCCCGAGCGCCCAGCCGGCGATACGCAACCCGAGAATGCCTAACGCGAATAGGAGTGCTGCCTGACCCACCATGTTGAGCCGATTCCAAAAAGGCCCGTGAGGCATCTTCGTGCGGTAAGAGTCACCCATCGTCTCGGCGAGCGCGCCGCAGGAACAAATCCAGCCGCAATAGGCGCCTTTGCCCCAGCGGAAGATGATGAGCGGGATGATGACAAAGGTCTGGACGAAACAAATCCCGAGCCAGAGCCACATTGGGTGGTCAGTGAAGACGTTGTAAACGTTGAGCGGGAAAGCGAGGATAAAACCGTAGGCGCGCCAATAGGCGCGTTCATGGCCTAACGAACCGTCGTAGCTCTCAAACAAATGATCGGCCAGCCAACGCAAGGGATGGCCGGGCTCGAACCAGCCGTTGCGACCCATCCAGGGGAGGATGAGCTCGGGCAAAATGAAGAGCGGAATGCATTGCGACGCCATCAGGGCGAGCGTCTGCCATTTCACATAAGGCGTGCGTCGTCGCCGGATGCGCCGGATGCCAAAGACCACGACGCAGGTGCAGTAGGCAAGAGTGTAATAGAAAGAGGGATTTCCGAGCCCGCGCTTGATCGTGTAGAGCAGG
>JBBQHV010000048.1:0-9907 GCA_038324295.1 Chthoniobacterales bacterium | reverse complement strand
TCGCGCTTTCGCCACGTCGAGGGCGGCGCGCCGTTGCGCGACCATCGCTTCAATGTCGGCCGGGTCGATTTCGAGCAACAGATCGCCCTTCTTCACGAACTCGTTATCCTGCACGTGGACGGCCGAAATTTTCCCGGCGATCTTCGGCGCGATGCTCACGATATGCGCGTCGATGAAGGCGTCGTCGGTGCTTTCATGGGTCAGGCTGTGGAAAAAAATCGTCGCGGTATAGAGGATCGCGAGACCGATGACAACGGCCGCGCCGATGACGAAGCCGGGGCGCCGAAAGAGCGGCGTCTTTGTTTTCCCGGTAATAATCGGCTCTTCATCCAAGCCGAGGAGGTCGGCGTCGTTCGGAGGCGGAACTTTTTTTGTCGGCGGTTCCTGTTCAATGACTGGCATGGGGATGACTCGTTAGGCTGGACTGCGCAGGCCGGCCGCGCAGAAATTGATGATGCGGCGCAGGACTTCATCTGCCTTGGTGATGCGGCAGCGGCCCTGCGAGGTGCATTCGAGCACCTGAGAGTGCGCAACCGTGTGGATGAAAACGCCGTGCGCGAAATGCAGGCGCCAATGCGCTTCTGCGTCCGATAAATTCGGCAGGGTGCGGCGCAAGGCACGATGGAAGCGACGCGTTTTCTCGGAAAATTCTTTTTCCACGAGCGGCTTGAGGAAGGCGCTCGGTTCCGCGAGAGCGAGAGCGATAAGGCGAAGGAAATCGCGGCCTTCTTTGGAACGTCGCGCGACCAGATCGAGGATCGGACGGAAGAGCGCCTCGAGAATTTTCTCGAGCGGCACTGGCTTGCTGCCCGCTGCTTTTTCGAATTGGTCGAGCAAGGCGAGGCGCGCCTCGTTAATCGGTTTGAGGCGCCGATTGAGCATCGCGAGGATGAGCGCATCCTTGCTCGAGAAATGGTAGTTGACGGCCGCGAGATTGACCTTGGCCGCGGCAGTGATGGCGCGGAGCGAGGTCGCCTCGAAGCCTTTGGCGGCAACGAGACGCTCGGTCGCCTTGAGGAGAGCGAGCTTGGTGGCGTGAAGATCTTCCGGCATCGTAATGGCGAAAGAATAATTCAAACGTTCGTTTGAATCAAGAACGAAAGTCCGACCGAATTTTTGGGGGAAGCGCGCTCCGGGTAGGGCCGATCCCGCGCCGCCTAGGGTCTGGGGACAACTGTCAGGGTCAGATCGTTGCCGTCTCCGCCGGCATAGGAGACCTGGTAGGTATTCTTCTGCGCCGCGACGGTGGCGCCTTCCGGCAGATCCGCAAAGTTGCCGGAAATCGGATTGGGAGAGGTGTTTTGAAGAAGAGTAAACGTTCGCCCGACGGGCAGCCGCCGGTGACCCACCGAATCCAGGTTGAGTTCCGCGCCACTCGCTATCGTGACTCCGTTTGCGACCACCTGATCGGCGGTGTTTTTAAAGGTGTTAATGAAAGCGGTGTAGAGCGATCCGTCGTCAAAAGTGAGCGAACCTTGAATCGTGAAAACGGTCGGCCGGTTAAAACCAAGAGTCGGCAAGAGTAAAGCATCGGCCCCGAGAATGACTGCGCCACCGATGATCCCTCCGCCACTGAGAACGGCTCCGTTTACCTGCACCGGACCGGAGCCGGTTCCAGAGCCGCCCTTGGTCGAAACGTTCAGTTCTCCCTGGTTCACGGTCGTGCCGCCGCCGTAGGTGCTGACACCGCGCAGGAGCAATCGGCCCCTTCCAGTTTTGGTCAGCGAACCTTTGCCTTGTTCGTCGTTGATCGGGCCGGAGAAGGTCATGTTGGTATCGAGTCCGCCCACGATCAACTCGTTGATTCCGAGTTGAACCGCCCCGTCGCCCATGAGCGATCCGACCGTGGCGGCGTGGTTGTGGAAATGGATGTTGAGCAAGCCGTCCTCAGGTCCGTGCTCCGGATAACCGTGCAGTGTGATTTGCGCGGTTTCACCGGACGAGTTGCTCAGGAACTCTACCGAGCCGCCCACCGCGCCGCTTCCCTGCGGCGCCGGGTTTACGGTTATATGGGCGGTTCCCGCACTCGCGCGGTCGCCAAAATATGCCAGCGAGGAGGAGCGGCTAATGCCGCCGTTGACGATGATTGTGGACTGGCCCGCGGTCGCGTGGTTCTCGAATACCACCCCGCCGCCGCGATAACCATTGGGGTTATCCGAACCTTCGCAAACGAAGGTGGCATTCCCGGCAGTCGCTTTGCTTCGAAAGTTCGCCGAGCCGCCGGAGGAAAAACCATTTCCGGCAGCGCCGTGAATCGTGAACGTGGCGTGGTCGGCGCTCGCTTGCGCGGAAAAGTTGACGTTGCCGCCTGGAGAATTCTCCTCGGTGCCGCCATCGATGACAAAGCTCGCAGTGCCGGCTTTGGAAGTGCCCGAAAACTGAATGGCCGCGCCGTAACCCAGCTCCTTCCTGCTACTCTCTACGGTAAAGAGCGTCCCCTCGCCGGCGGTTGCGCTGTTCGTAAAAGCGATCGTGCCGACCACGTTTGTGTCCGGAGAAGTGGCGGCGACGAAGTTCTGTTCCAATCCCGAATTGTTGCTAATGCCCACCCCGCTGAGGATGAGAGTGGCGGAGGTTTGGGCGGTGATCTGAAACGCGCTCGCGCCCGGGGCAAAGACAATTTCGTTCACCTCCGTGGGCTTGTTCACGGAGACGTCAGTTTGATCGGAGACTTCGAAGGTCGCGATCTCGCCCGGCCCATTCGGAACGGTATTCGGCATCCAGTTGCTCGCCGCGTTCCAATCGTTGCCTGCGGGATCGAGCTGCCAGGTGGCGCTGCCCGCTTGCGACGATTGATTCGTTAGGGCACAGAGGAACGCTGAGAGGACGAGTGCCAGCCGGCGCGAACGCGCGGAAGAGCGCTCAAACATTCTCTTTTTCATCTCGGCGATTTTTACTGGAGAAGCGTTGTCAGGCGCAAGCCCAAACCGGTTCTCCCGCTCAATCCACCGCATTCGGCAATCGACCGCGGCCCGGAGCTACGCCGCTTTTTTGCGGTTCGATCTGGAAGCCTTGGTCGAGCGCTTCTTCTTTCCGCCTTCCGATTTGGCCAGGCTTTCCTGGAGAACGGCGACGAGATCGATCACTTTCGAAGAGGGCTTCTTTTCCTTCGGCTTCTCTTCGATCTCCTTGCCGCCCGATTCGACCTTCTCTTCGATCACGTCGAGGAGCGCGTCGCGATAATCGTCCTTGTACTTCTTCTGGTCCCATTTCGTGCTCATGCTCCCGACGAGCGCCCTGGCAATGTCCAGCTCTCGCTTTCCCGGTTCCATTTTCGTTGGCAGGTCGAGTTTTTCAGCATCGGATAACTCTTCGGCAAAATGCATCAGCTCGAGAACGAGCGCGTGCTTGAGCGGCTTCACTCCGGCGAGGTATTGCCGCGTCTTGATGATGACCTTGGCGATGCCGACCTTCTTCGTCTTCTGGAGAATGTCGCGGAGGAGGACGTAGGCTTTGTCGCCGCCTTTTTGCGGCTCGAGAAAATACGGCTTGTAGAAGAACATCGGATCGATTTCCTCTACATCGACAAAATCCTGGATATCGACCGTCTGGGTCGCTTCGAGATCGACCCGCTGAAAATCCTTCTCGTTAAGAACGACGAATTTTCCCTTCTCGTACTCGTAGCCTTTCACGATCTTTTCCCAGGGAACTTCCTTACCGTCCTTCTCGGCGACCCGTTTGTAATTCACCGGGCTCAGATCGGACTCGCGCAGGAGCCGAAACTTGAGGTCTTCCCGCCGCGTCGCCGGATAAAGAGCGATCGGAATATTAACGAGGCCGAAGCTGATACTTCCTTTCCAAATAGCGCGCATTGCAAGAGGGATTCGGCTGCGCCTCGATAATTGCGCTGCTAAACCGCTTCACGGCGCAGGCCAGGAACCTTCAACGTTTCGAGCTGAAGCGACGGCAGCCCGAGCCCAAGAATCAGACCAACGGGATAAAGCGAACCGGCCGAGACCGATCATCGGAGATGATCGACGAAGAAACCAACCCTTCGGGCAGCCGACCCCTCTCGGGTCAGCCCTGCTCCAAGCTTCAGGTCGCGGATTTGCAGCGACTCAATGATGCGAAATGGAGACGGCTGGATCTTGCTGCGCTAAAGCTTCCGCGGTGGTTTGCCGGCCCGTCTTCTTCAACACTTCCTGGCTGTAACTGCGACTGCCGTCCGAATTATACTGCGGCTGGTCCGTCAGCCGGGGGTTGTTATTCGCGCAGCCGACCAAAACCAACATGCTCATGCAAAGTAGGTACTTCATAATGGTGATTTTCTATTTTCCGACATCTTCTTCCAAAATCGGTAAGGACTGCTTCGAAACGGTCGAGCCGCGGCGTCAAAAATCAACTGCTTTTCGGTAACAGAATGGTTGATGCTGGTTGAGCTACGCACCCCGGAGCAGAGTGCCTCCTGCCAGGCACGGGCCGCGCGGATGGGGAGAGGCCGGATTGCTTTCGGTCAGAGATGCAGACTACCGTGTTCTGCGCCGGGAAAGAGCGATAGCTGCACCACCGGAACGGGTTCCTCTATCAGAAACGAGCTGCCTTTTTTTTGCTTGCTTCGCCTGACAGTCGGCTTAATTAACAGATACTATGAAAAACTTCCGCCGGTCGCTTCTATTGTCGTTGCTCGTCCTCTTCGGCGTCGCCTCACTGGCTTATGCGAGTTTGCCGAGCCTGCAGGTCACAGTCTCTAACTCCGCCGGCAAACTCGTTTACAAGGGACGAACCAACTCCCAGGGATTATTTACGACCGCGAATCTCGCCCCCGGCGACTACGTGGTGCAGTTTAATTCGCAGAATCTGAAAGGCCGCGAGCTCGCTCTCGTCGTGGGCGCGGGAAAGAAAAAGGTGGTCGCGAATTCGGTGCCGGGCGCCAAGTTTGGCCAGGGCGGCGTGGCCATGAGAGTGGAAGTCGACAAGTCGATGAACCTGACCGGCCAGGTCACGGACCTCGCAGATGCGAAGACGGCAGACAATGCCAAGGTCAAATACATCAACGGAAAAAAATACGTCTGGGTGGCGGGGGAGCTTGGCAGTAACCTTGGCGGCAGATGGGTGGACGCGAGCAGCCCAGCGGCGCAACACGTCACAGGCTTCGACCAAAAGGGCATCCGCGACTTGCAGGACAGGACTCAGCCCCCTCCTCCTCCGAACGCCAGATAATAAAGTATCGCGGGTAGACTCTTCAGGCGACTGGCACCCCAATTCCCGGGGATGAGCCACGGATTTCCGTTCGCTCCTCCGGGAGCCTGGCCTCACTTCGAACAAGCCGGCTCCCCATCCCGCTCGTAACTCTCTTTCCGCCTAACAACAGAAGGCCCGGGGCCGCTGTCACATTGAAGGAAAAGGTGGTCGTTCTTCGCGGCGGCCCGGCCAGCCATTCGGGTGGTCGCGAACAGCACGGAAGCGCGCACTGTTCTGAGCATCGGGGAGAAGATTCCGGTCCGCCCCCGGACAGTCGCTAAGTTGGAGCTTTAGTCGCCCGCAGCCGCGTGCAGCTGCTCCATGCTGATGCCGCGCAAATGAAAGAGACGGATAAGCGTTTCTTCAATGAGATTGTTAGGGCAGGACGCGCCCGCCGTGATCCCGACGACGACCGGCCCCGGCGGCAACCAATCGTGCGCCACCACTTCCCCGCGCTCGTGCAGGTTGTAATGCAGTATCTCCTTTTCCGAGAGAAGCCGGCTGGCGTTGAGAACGAAGTAGGTCGGCAGTTTTTCTTCCCCCATCTCGGCCAGATGCGAGGTGTTTGAGCTGTTGTAACCGCCGACGACGAGGAGCAGGTTCATCCGGACGTTGAGCAGCTCGCGGAGCGCGTCCTGTCGCTCCTGGGTCGCTCCGCAGATGGTGTCGAAGAAACGGAAATTCTTCACCGCGAGCTCGGCGCCGTCGCGATCGGCCACGGCTTTCTGGATGCGGCGCTGCACTTCTTCGGTCTCGCCACGCAGCATGGTGGTCTGGTTGGCGACGCCGATTGTCCGCAGGTGAACGTCGGGATCGAAGCCCGTGGAATAAGCGCCCCGGAATTTTTCGAGGAACGCCTGTTTATCGCCGCCCTGCCGGATGTAATCGCAAACGTAATCGGTATCCGCGAGGGTCAGGACGACGAGATAATGGCCTTTGCCGTCGCCGAGTGCGCGGGAGCTGGTCGCTTTGGTTTCTTCGTGCTCCGCCTTGCCGTGGATGATGGAAGTGGCGGATTCGCTGGCGTATTTGCGCACCCGTTTCCAGACGCTCATAACGTCGCCGCAAGTGGTATCGACGATCTGGCAGCCGCGCTCCTTGATCTGTTGCAGGATGGAAACCTCGGTCCCGAACGCCGGCAGGATGACGACGTCGTCGGCCGTCAGCTCGGAGAGGTCGGCTTGTTTGCTCGGGCCGGTGAGATTCTTAATGCCTAACGACGAGATCTGCTCGTTGACCTCGGGATTGTGAATGATCTCGCCGACGATGAAGAGCCGGCGATCCTTAAAGACTTTGCGCGCGGCGTAGGCCAGATCGATGGCCCGCTCGACCCCGTAGCAAAAGCCGAATTGTTTCGCCAGCCGCACCGTCACCTCGCCGACCGAGATGATCCCGCCGCTGCGACGGACCTTGTCCACGATGTCGCTGCGATAATGCGATTCGACCTGTTCCTGGACCGCGGTCATGACCTCCGGGGTACGGAGATTGACCTTGTTGCGCGGAGTCGTGCCGCTGGAGATGAGGTTGGCGCTCACCGCCTAATGTCGTTGCAGCCTCCGGAGGCGCAACCCCGTTAGTCAAAACCGAGCCAGCCTACTCGGCGAGGAGCGGCCCCACCGGCTCCTGGAAGGCGGCCGAGGTAATCATGAGATGCGGATCGGGGTCGGGCGCTTTCGAATCGTCCACCCGCTCCACGCTCGGCCCGAGGGTCGCATCTTCCGGCATGGTATCTGCGATATGCACCGGGGTGCCGTTATGCACGAGCGCGAAGAACTTGGGCGCCGCCTCCCCTTTCAGACGCAGGCAGCCATGGGTGCGTGGATAGGGATGGACAAAGCCCTGATGAAAACCGTAGGCCGGAGAAAATTCGCACCAGTATCCCATCGGATAACCGACGTATTTCCCGGAAACGTTCGAACCGGCTTCGGCCGGCACGACCCGGTCGCCCTGCACCCGATAGCCGTAGGAGCCGGAGCGCTTGTGCTCGATCTTGTTGTAAATGGTGAAGCGCCCTTTCGGGGTTGGCTTATTCGGCAGCCCGACGGAAGTGGCCACCGCCATGAGGCAACGATCGCCTTCCATGACGTAGACATTTTGTTTCGAGAGAGAAACGTCCACCCGCACCTTGGAAGGATCGTGCGGCTTGTGCGCCGTGACGTGATAGGCGCCGTCGCCGGAAGGCATTGTGCTGCAGCTGGTGAGGAGGGCGAAAGCGGCCGGGGCGGCGAGAAAGCAAAGACGGGCAATGATGCGCATAGGTTTCCCATCTCGAAAGCGTATGGCGGCACATTTGTCAACCGCCTCCGCTTTTCGTTAGGCTATTCCGCCCACCGCCATGGGCTCACGGCAGCGAGTCCCCGCCGGGCGGAATTGCGCGAACCTGCTGCAGCAAAACGTGAAGCTGATACCAAGCCGAAAAGGCAGTGCTCCTCTCGGCGTGTTGTGCGCTGTCCTCAGCGCACTACTCAGCGCACTATCTGGCAGGTGGATCACCCGCACCGTCCGCTGGGGACAGCGGACACTACAACGCTCGGCGCAAGGGCCGCGCGCATGTCCCGTTCCATCGGTTACAGTGCAGCGGAACTAGCGTCCGGTCCGGATGACGCCGAAGAGACCGTGCCCTTCTTCCACGATGCCGGCAGTAACGAAGACGCGGTTCCCAATCGTGTGCAGCGCCCACAGTTCATCGATCGTAAGGGCGAAACCATCCCGCTTCGGGAGGGTACCGATGAAGGCGCCGGTCACCGGATCGTAACCGTTGATGCGGCCATTGCCGAAATTCCCGACGAGCAGGGCATCGCTGAACCGCCCGAAATTGTGCGGCGCCAGGGTCAGGCCCCAGGGTGAATTGAGCGGCCCGCGCGTGGCGATGCGGCTGATGAGGTGGCCATCCGTGTCGAAGGCATCGACATACCCGTGGCCCTTGCCGGGCACGTCGTCTCCCTTGTCGGCGTCCTGCAGAGCGTAGGTCACGTAGATGGTGCCGTTGAGGTTCTCGATCCCAAAGGGCGCGTAGCCCGGCGGCAGATCGGGATCGACAAACGCTTCGTCATCCTCGATCTCGGCAAAGCTCTCATCGTAGATGTTGACCGCGCCCGCGCTGAAGTTCGTCACGAAAAGCCGCAGCCCCTCCGACGACATCCCGAGCGCGGCCCCTTTGTAAACCGCTCCCTCGTCGCCATCGTCAACTGCGAGGATGGCATGGGTGGAATCGACGCTCGGATTCCAGCCCGAGATGCTTCCATCTTCGCCCACGAAGAGAAAGAGGCTCGGTCCGGAAACACCGCCGCTGGAAACGACGAAGCCCGGGCCGGAATTGAAGACAATGCCGGTCGGATTCGCGCCTGCGCTGTTGCTGGCTGATGCCGGAATGGCAACGACGAGCGGCAGCGGCACGCCTTTCTGATCGTACAAAGTCGAGGTGCCGGTCCCGTTGTTGGCCACCCAGATGGTGCCGCCGCTGGAAACAGCGATGCCCCAGGGGTTGACCGCGTTCGGATCGGTCCGGCGGGCGACACCGGGGATATCCGAGACGAGATTAGTGAATTGAAACCCAACCGCCGATGCGTCCGGGAGCGTGGCGAGCAGGAGGAGAAAAACGCCTCCGAAGAGCCAGAGGCGCGAGTTGCGGCGGGGGGCCGATTGCGAGGGTAAGAGAATCGAGTGCATGATAATTTCCTTTCTTCTTTTGGTTGTAGAAACGACTACGGGAAGAAGTTTTCGGCTCCCGCGGCGCCGCCACAAGCAGCGCTCAGTAACGGAGTTGTTACGTTACGCGGCGCGCCTGCTCTACTTGCGCACGATGTCGTGCGAGCGCCGGGGATTCTGCGCGATCAACTCGTCGAAGCGCGGATTGGGGCGCGCGTAGTCGGGATAAGCGCGAGCCGGATTTTCCGGCTCATAGCGCCAGTACTTATACATCCAGAGCCAGGGCGCAGGATTTCGCCTAACGACCGGTTCGAACCGGTCCCAGCAGCGTTGCGCGATCTCCTGATTGTTCGCGCCCGCCGGGATCTCCAGGGCCGGATGAAAAACGACCCGGCAGCGTCCGCCCGGGAGCGGCTCGGCATGGGCCGGGATGATCGGCGCGCCGGTCCGCGTCGCGAGCCAGGCGTGGGCGAAAGTCACGGAAGTCTTCAGCCCGAAACAATCGATCGCCACGGTCGGCTGATGCAGTTGCAGGGCGAGATCGACCAAGATCGCGACCGACCCGCCACGCCGAAGCGCTTTGTAGAGCCTCACGATCCCGCCGTCGCGCGCCACGATCTGGTGCCCGGAACGCGTCCGGAGAGAATTAAAGATCGGATCGAGCCGCTCGTTCTTAAATTCCTGCGTGATCAGATTGCTCGTGAGACCGGCCCAGCCGGCCGCGAGGCTGATCAGCTCGAAGTCTCCGTAATGGAGGCAGGCGAAAATGTAGGGGCGCCGCTCGCCGGCAGGCTGGCCGAGCCGGTCAAGGCCCTCGAACTCGATTACGTGGCGAAAATTGTCGCGGTTGAGGCGCGGGCTCCAGAAGAGGTTCATCATCGTGCCGGCAAACTGCTGATAGGACTGGCGCGCGATCCGTTCGCGTTCCGCGGGCGCATAACGATCGCCGAAAGCTGCCTCGAGATTGGCCAGCGCGACCTTCCAGCCGTGGCGATCGAAGAGCGCCGCGAGCGAGCCGGCGCCGCGGCCGAGCTGCCAGGCGAGCGGGCGCGGGAGCCGCGGGATGGTGGCGGCGAGA
>JBBQHV010000047.1:0-9974 GCA_038324295.1 Chthoniobacterales bacterium | reverse complement strand
GCGGCCGGCATGAAGATCTCGTCCTCATTCGGAAAAGCCGGCAGCGGCGGGAGCACGCCCACGACCGTATGCGGCTTGTCGTTCATCTGAAAAACCTTCCCGATCACGTTCGGATCGCCGCCGAAACTCTTCTGCCAATAGGTGTAACAGGCCCGCGTCCGCTCCCGGAAATCCATGAAATCGGGCACGGAAAATCCGAACGAATCCTCGCCGATTTTCGGCGCGGCCTGATGCAGAATAACGAGCCGCTCCGGTTCGTGATAAGGCAGCGGGCGCATGAGGACGCCGTTGACGACAGAGAAAATCGCGGTGTTCGCGCCGATCCCGAGCGCGAGCGTGAGAATAACGATCGCGCAGTAACCGGGATTGCGGCCGAGCCCGCGGAACCCTTGAATCAGGTCCTGCCCGAGATGGTCGAAAAAAGTGAAAAGTCTGTTCTTCATTTGCGGGCGGCCTTGCGGCGGTTTGGAGACTCGTTAGGCGAGCGTTCGGAAGGAAGCGCGAAGCTGCGTCGATACTTGCTTGGCGTGACGCGGAAGCGCCGCTCAAACGAGCGCCGGAAAGAATCCGCGCCCTTGAAGCCGACCGATTCGGCAACGCTCTCGATCGAAGGATCGCCCGCGGAAAGACGCCGCCGCGCCTCGTTCAAACGCAGCGTCTCGACAAACGTCGCCGGCGAAGAACCGAACTGCTCCTTGAAACGACGGTAGAATTGCCGGGGCGAAAGGGCGGCCCGCCGCGCGAGCGCTTCGACCGACATCTCGGCGGTCGGATTGTTCGTCATCCACGAAACGAGCTGCGCGAAACGATCGCTCGCCGCGGTCTGGAATTGGAGCGGCTCGGAATATTGCTCCTGCCCGCCGGAGCGCTTCAGATACACGACCATCTCGCGCGCGACCGCGAGCGCCGTCTTCGACCCGAAATCTTCCTCGATCAACGCGAGCGCGAGATCGATCCCGGCCGTCACGCCGGCCGAGCTGTAAAAGTTGCCGTCTTTCACAAATAAAGCGTTGGATTCCATCCGCACTTGCGGGAAACGCGCCGCCACATCTTTTGCAAAACGCCAATGGGTCGAGACGCGGCGGCCATCGAGCAGACCGGTCGCGGCCAGCCCATAAATACCGGTGCAGACCGAGGCGATGCGCCGGGTCTCCGCCGCCCGCCCCGCGATCCAGGTCGCGACCGTGCGGTTCACCTCCGGCACGCGCAGTCCGCAGCCGCCGGGGATGAGGAGCGTGTCGAGCTTCGGCGCGGTCGCGAGGGTGCAGGCGGGTCGAA
This sequence comes from Chthoniobacterales bacterium, assembly GCA_038324295.1. Classification (GTDB taxonomy): domain Bacteria; phylum Verrucomicrobiota; class Verrucomicrobiia; order Chthoniobacterales; family UBA10450; genus Palsa-1392. The sequence continues at coordinate 8,696 of JBBQHV010000047.1, read as the reverse complement.
TAGCGATGCCCGATTCGGCGACAAACACTCGACTCGTTAGGCCGATGACGAGGACTTCATAGGGACATTTGCCCTCGTCGTCGAGGACCGAGGCAAACGCCTCTGCCGGTCCGACCACATCGAGAGCATTGATTTGGTCATAGCCGATAAATCCGACGCGCAGCGGTGTCATTGGCAGGCAGCATAACCAGCGAGCGGTCATGGCGAAATGACGAAGATCCGACAAATCCTGCCATCAGCTAAAACTTCCCTGTAGCGGCGGTCTGTGACCGTCGAGGGGCATCCTCCGCGTAACGCGACGACGCTCATAGAGCGCCGCTACAGCACGAAATCTGTTGCAGGACTAAACCGCGAAACGCCGGACGCGCCCGACGAGACGATTTTCTCCCGGCGGATGCGCCCACTCGTTGATGATCTTCTGCAACGCGGCCAACCGGCTGGTCCGGGTGACGAGATTCCGCTCCAACTCCTCCTGCACCTGCGCGCGCAGCTTTTCATCCGCGCCCTGGCACGCGAAATCCCACGCGTCATCCCGCCGCGCGACGAGCAGGCTGCGTTCGAGCGCGTCGAGAGCGCGCCGCAATTCCTCGAAGACCGCGCGCATCTGCGCAAGACTCGTCTGTTCGCCAACCGCATCGGCCGCGATCTCGCTGAGGGCGAGCAGAATTTCCATCCGCCCGACATCTCCCATCGCGTAGGCCTCCTGCACTTCGTGCCAGAGACCGGAGACCGCCGCGTTCCCGTCCGCGCGCAAATCGGGATGCAGTCGCCTAACGAGAAGCCGGTAGAGCTCCTTGACCCGGGCGTCGACCGGCGTCGCCACTTCCTCTTCCACCTCGAAAACGCACTCCGCACGGTTGCGCCGCTTGTCGTTAGGCGAGGATGGCTCCGGCCGCTTGTGCGCAAACATGTGCGACTTAAACGCGCTGAACGAAGCGTCGTAGGCGGCGTCGTCCATTTTGTCCGGGTTGGTCCCGATAAATTTCTTCACCCAATCCTGAAAGAGCGCTTCCTGTTCGAACTCGGTCACCCGTCTTCCCTGCCCCGTCCCGCCTTCCGTCCGCGGCTCTTCCGGCGCGCTCGGATTCGCGCGACGATACATGACGCGCTGATAAGCACTGTGCGGATCGATGATCGTGCGCCGCATCTCCAGCTCGACTTCGTAAACCAGCGCCTCGCTTTCTCGAATCTGCTCCTCGACTTCGCGCGCCTTGCTCAGGAGCGCGCCGAATTCCCGCGCCCGCCAGCGGACAAAGGCCGGCTTGTCTTTGCGCTCGAAGTGATGCCAGACCGCGCGCGCTTTTTCCAGCTCGGCCATGGCCGCCTGACATTCCGCGCCCGCGGCCGATCGAAGCGGGCGCTGATCGATCGCAATCAGCATTTCCTCCTGCGCGGGCCGGGTCTGCCTTCCTTTCATGCGGCGCAATCTAACGCGCCGCACCGCGAACGACAAAATCTCGACAGCCTAACGACCAGAGCGATTGCCTAAAATTATTTTCGGCTCTCCCGGTTGTAACGTCAGCTGTCCTCAGAGGGCCTTTTTTCTGCTGAGGAGGGCGGAAATTGTAGGGCGGTCGCTTCGCCTGCCCCGGTTCCGAAACAGGGCAGCCCGCCTCAGGCGGGCCGCCCTGCAATTGGCTTTTGGTGCGGACTTCTTAGCTGTAACGATGCAATTGCAGACGCGCAGATCTCCGTTTGAAGGCCGAGGAGCGGCGGCCTCTCTCGTTCGACGTTCGACGTTCAACGTTTTCTCTTTCTTCTTCTGGTTTTTCCTTCCATGGCGCAGGCCCAGGAACAGGCCTCGATTCAGCGGGGAAAAGGCAAACCCGAACGTTGAACGCTGAACGCTGAAAGGCGGCGGTTGGAAAGCCCGGCCGTTGCTCCGCATCCGTTACGGGCAACCGCCCGGGCGATTGCAAATCGCCCTCTTGAAAAGCAAACGCCCCTTCTGGACCGACCGTTCAGTGGAGCAAATCCAACTGCATTGCAGTTGGATTTTCATGACTTCGGAACTTGGAACTCAAGCACTTGCAGTTTCAAAGGTCTTCGCCTTTCGCTCAACTGCATCGTTACGGCTAAGACAAGCTCAGCCACCGCTGCGGCTTCTTTGGCCCGTGCAACCTTTTGGTGCATATGCACCAAAAGGTTGTACTGGCGCGCTCGTCCGATTGGTGGACCGGGGGCGCCGCGCGAGCCTCGCGGCAAGGCGCTGGAGGGCCGCTCGTCAACTGCATCGTTACGGCTTAGACGCTCGCTTGTGCGCTGCCGTAACGGATGCGAAGCAACGGCCGGGCTTTCAAACAGCGCACTCTACAACAGCCGGAATGCTCTTTTGGCCGTTGCTGCTAGTCGATCGCGGCGAGCGCAGGCTTCGAACGGAAGAGAATTACGCCGATAATGATAAACCAGAGCGCCTGGCAGAAGATGAGTAGCCCGAAGCCGTGCACATCGAGAGTTAACACGCCGGTCATCATGGCCAAAATAAATCCCGGGCCGAGAATCAGACCGTAAATCCCGGTCGCGACCGACAAGGTGCGCTGTCGGATCATCGCGATCGACCAAAGCAGGATCGCCGTGCACGAGCCGACCACGAAGATCCGGGCAAAGGCCTGGTTGATCAGATAATTGTATTCGGAAAGGATCCGCCACTGCGCTCTCTCCGAACTACCCGCGATGATTTCGCGGATGATTTCCGTCCCGACCAGGCCGCTCATGGCGGGCGCGATCATTACCGCGACCAGCCCACATCCGTAGATGACGAGACCCACAAGCGCGAGGCGGCCCGGAGAATCCAGGCATCGCATGAGCGCGAGAGCGCCGAGGAATGAGAAAGGCACACCGGCAATCGCGAGCGCGTGCACCCCAATCATCAAGCTGGCCAGCTTTTCAAATTGCGCGGGAGTGATGGGATGAGCGCCCGTCACCGGATGCAGACTCATCGTGATCATTCCACTCACTGCGCCGGCGATTAGCGCGAGGCCGCCGAGTCGGTTATCATTCATAGCTCTCAGCTTCCGCAACCGACCGTCCGGCTGTCCAGCAGGAGTGCGCGAAGAAACCGAACAGACCTACCCTGCCGTGTTCAGAAACATCCGGGATTTGGAAAAACAAGGGGACCAGCGTATCCGCCGCACCCGTCGCCGGCTGGCCGACGCGCTCGTGCAGCTCATCGGGCTGAAGCCCTACGACGCCATCACCGTGCAGGACATTCTGGAAGGAGCGCAGGTGAGTCGTTCCACCTTTTACACTCACTTCCGCGATAAGAATGATCTCTTCCTCAGTCAGGCGGAAGACTTCTTCGAAATGATGGCGACCGCTCTCTCGCGCTTGGGCGATAAGTCGGAACGGATCGCGCCGGTGCAGGAGCTATTCGCGCATGTCGGCGAGGTGCGCCCGTTCTACAATGCACTCCTCGAATCGGGCCGCATGCACGACATCATGGAACTGGGGCAGGAACACTTCGCGCGCTGGATCGAACAACGGCTTCGGGAAATGCCGCGTGCACGCAAGATCCGCGCCGACCGCCGCCACGCCATCGCTCACGGCCTGGCCGGCAGTCTTTTCTCACAACTTACCTGGTGGGTCCGGCATGGCAGAACAGTGCCGCCGGTGGAGATGGACCGGCTCTTTCACAAAATGGCGTGGTCGGGGACCGACGGCACAAATGACTAAGCCATCGGCCGGCGCGTTGAACGCGACCCAGGTCTATCTCCTGACCTTGCTCGCGATGATCGCCTTCGCGGGTAACTCTCTCCTTTGCCGGGTCGCGCTGAAGGACACCGCGATCGCCGCCTTGCTCGGAACGCTCGCCGGCGCAGAGCCGCAGGGATCGCTTCCCGGACGGCTTCGCTTTGGTTATTAAGACGTCCAGCCTTGACCAGCCGGGCCCAAGGAACTCAACAGGTCGTCAGTTGCTCGTCGGTATCAAGCGCCCTCAAGGTGGCGGCCGTCAGGGAAATTCTGTTAAAAACCTTGCCTTGGGTGCAGAAAACTGCATCTAATAATCCGATGCTCCACTTTCCTTCATTCGTCCTCACTATGAAGTCCTCACTATGAAATACCTATCCTCGCATTCATCAAATCCGTTGCGGTTGGCACACAATCCGCATTCACTCCATCAGCGTTCGCCGATTCCCTTGCTGTGCGCGGTGTTGATCGCCGCGTTCGGGCTTTCGGTTGCCCAACAAGTTGCTGCGGCGCCGCTGGTGAAGCGCGTCGTCACTTTTACGGATGTCTCGGTCGCAGCCGGCGTCTATGAAGACAACTGCAGCTGGGGCGTCGCCTGGGGCGATTACGATCGCGACGGGTACATTGACGCCATGACTGTTGGACATCTGCTCAGGCCAAACGTCTCGATTTGCCAGCTCTGGCACAACAACGGCGATGGCACTTTCGCCGATGTGACCGCCGCCGCCGGCATGCTGACCCTCGATGGCGACGCTCATGGGCCTTGCTGGGCAGACTTGGACAATGATGGCGACCTCGATCTTTACGTGGCCAAGGGGACGGTGAAAGATAACCCCATTAATTACAATGACCTCTGGCGCAATAATGGCGACGGGACCTTCACCAATATCGCCATTGCTTCGGAAGTGACCGGCATCGGCTCTCACGAGCGGGGATCTGGTGCGATCGATTACAATAACGATTCGAACTTGGATCTTTTCGCCCTCAGTTTTTTCAAACATGGTACGGGAGGACCAAATCAGTTATTCCGAAATGAGGGAAATTTTGAGTTTACCGACGTCGGGACGGAAGCCGGCATCGGCAGACTTGGAATCGAGAATCGGACAGCTGTCTGGGCGGATTACGATTTGGACGGGCTAATCGATGTCTTTATCGCGAAATCAAGCGGTCTCTATCGCAATCGCGGTGACGGCACGTTCGAAGATGTAAGCAGTGTCGCGGGCATAACTACTTCGGATTTTTCCCAGACCGGAGCCTGGGGAGACTTCAACAATGATGGTTATCCGGATCTCTATGTCACGATGGGAGACAGGGATACGCCCCCAAACAATCCTGATTCGGAGTTCCAGGGTATTCTCTACCGCAATAACGGTGATGGCACTTTTACGGATGTGACGCAGGAAAGCGGAGCCATCAACTCCACTCCGGGCGCACTGGGAGTTACCTGGGGTGATTACGACAACGATGGCAAGCTGGACTTGTACATCGTAAATACAACAAAGGTGGCCAACCGGCTTTTTCAAAATAACGGCGACTCTACCTTTACTGACGTCGCGACCTCCGCCGGAGTGACGGCAAAAACACGCGGTAGGGGCAGCGACGCGACCTTTATCGATTACAACAACGACGGCTTCCTCGATCTGTTTGTTTGTAACGGTGCTGGCGCGAGTTATGGCCCGTATCTTCTCTTCAAGAACGATGGCAATCACAACCACTGGCTGAAAATCGAACTCACCGGGCGAGCGAGCAATCGCGACGGGGTCGGCGCCAGGATCACTCTGACTGCGCGAGGACGGAGCCAGTACCAACAGTGTATCGGGCAACATTACATGGCCCAAAATCACATCCCGGTCCATTTTGGATTAGGTAAGGCGAACAAAGTTGCCTCGGTTGTGATTCAGTGGCCGAGCGGCGTCCGGCAGGAACTGCACGACCTCACGGTCGATCAGACCATCGCCGTCACAGAGCCGTAAGCCTTGTTCGACGTTCCCGTTCGTCCCAGCCCGCCCTCCCGGAAGAGTTACGATTTTGGGACGTCAGGACTTTGATCGCGCTCTCGAAAGAAGGATGCTGGAGCGGATGGCGCAGGTCGCCGCGCTCGGTGCGAATCCAGTCGATCCTTTTCCATTACGGTTCGGCTTCGGATGGCGGATCGTTCAGCGCTTCTTCGCAGGCGCGCTTCGACGGGATCTTGATCAAGCGGTCAGCAGCTTCGGCTCTTTGAAACGCATCGGAGCTGCGCACGATTTGATTGAGGCGATCAATCAAGCCCTCTTGTTCTTCCGGTGCCATTCTTGTCCCTTTTCGATTCGATGAAGCCGCGAAATAGGTTGACTGACCAGATGTCGGCGCACTATCACCGGCCAACGCAAGAAGCGAGCAGCCGGTTTTTTTAAATCGGTTCGGCGGCAATAGTTAACCGGACCATTGTCCGCAGCGGTACGAACATTGAGTGTGGTCCGCTCAAGCAGGCGAGGGCTCCTCGCAGGAGAGTAATGATGAAAAGATTGACGTTAGTATTAATCGCGTCGGCATGCTGTTCGGCGTTCACGATGAATGCGCTGGCTCAGGAATCCGGCGACCAGGCGATCTCAGATGCCGTGATTGCGATGACAAAAGCGCAATGGGCGGCGGGAATAAAAGATCCGACGAATGTCGCCGCCCAATCGAAGGACACGGCGGAGGACTACACCGAGTTCAACGCCCAGTTTGCCACTCGACTCGATGGCAAGGCGATGAATAACCGGCTGGCGGAAGCTGCCGGAAAAGACTCGGCCAAGGGTGTCGCGGCGGAAATGGCCAATCCCAAGGTCCAGGTTTACAACGGGGATGTCGCGATTCTGACTTACAACTATGTCGGAATGACGCTGGACAAGGATGGGAAGACGGAAGCGAACCGGGCAAAATCCACCCGCGTCTATGTGAAAAAGGACAATAAATGGATGCTGGTCCACGCAAACTTTGCCGCGGATCCGTTACCCAAACAATAACTGAAGACTTGAGGAAAGGGGCCGCCGGTGCGGGCTTTGAGCGCCGGGCGGCCCTTGTCTTCAATCGCCCTCCGCACCATCGCTGCCAGCGCGAGGGGGCTCATCATTTCAGCTGGCTCCCTCGAGGCGGCTAAACTTCGCGGCCGAGGAGCGCGAAGATTTCGGTCGGCTGCTGCTTTCCTCTCACCGCCACCTCGCCGAGGCGCCGGGTGCGATAGCGACCGCTCGCTTGCGCGAGAGTGGCATTCGAAACGATGATGCGGGTGTCATACTCGGGGGTTTTGGTGAGCGCTTCGAGGCGCGAGGCCAGGTTCACGCCGTCGCCGATCACGGTGTAGTTAAGTCGCGTTTGCGATCCCATGTTCCCCGCCACGACGAGGTCGGTGTGGATGCCAATGCCGACCCCGAGAGCGTGGCGCCCCTGCGCCTGCCATTCGCGATTGAGCTGGTCGAGCGCCGCCACCATTTCCAAGGCTGTCTGGAGCGCGTCGTCGGCATCGTTAGGCCCGGCCAAAGGCGCGCCGAAAAGCGCCATCATGGCGTCGCCCACATATTTGTCGACCACCCCGTTGTGCGCTTCCACGATCGCGCTCATGCGGGTGAAATAGCGATTGAGAATTCCCAGCATCTCCTGGGGCGGCCGCCCTTCGCACATGCTCGTAAAACTTCGCAGATCGGAGAAGAGGATGGTCACTTCGCGTTCTTCGCCCCCGAGGGCGAGGTCTTTGCGCAAGAGCTCTGTGGCGACGGCCGGCGAGACGACTTTCCCGAGCAGATCGCGCACTTGATCGCGCTCCGCGAGGCCTTCGCCCATCCGGTTGAAGGCGGTCGCGAGCAGACCGATTTCGTCGTCGGATTTGATCTTGATCCGATGCGAATAATCGCCTTCGCCGATCTTGCGCGTGCCTTCCGCCAGTTGCAGGACCGGTCGCGAAACCGTGCGCGCAATCCAGATGCCGACCGCGATGGAAAGGAGCAGACCGATGAGCGCAAGCAGGAGATAGGTGCGCTCGAGGCGAAGATAGGGAGCCAGTTCCTTGTTGAGCGATCTTTCCAGAAGTGCGATCGCGCTCCCGTTCTCGGTCGGTAGCGGGAGGGCGTAACTAACGAACTTTTCGCCGCCGAATTTCAAATCAAAGCTCTTGTTCAAAGGCGGCGGTTGCTTGCGGAGATGCGCGAGGAGCGCCCGCTGTTTTCCGGGGTCGAGCGTGGAGGCGAGGAGCGCCTCGTTATCAGCCGGGTCGAGGAATGTGATCTCCAGATCCGAGTAAGCCTTGATTTCGCGCGCGAAACGATCGTCGATCTGGAAGGCGGGGCAGAGCCAGGCGATCGGGGCCGGCGCGAGGAGCGGCGTCACCGCCATCGCGTAAAGCTTCTTATCCAGGACAACGAAGGCATAGGCGGCCCCGCCTTCTTCCGCCTTGTCGATCAACTTCGGGAAGGGAAACGGAACCCCGCGCAACTCGGGCCGGCTGGTATCGAAGAGAAAGCGTTTCTCGAGCGAGGCGATGTAAATGAAGTCGGCGTTGATCCGGCGGCGCAGGCTTTCCAGGGCCGACAAGGTGGTGGCGCGATCCTGATCGGCCCCGGCGAAAGCTTCTAGGAAAGCGTGGTCGCGCGAAAGGATCGCGGCCGCGCTCGTAATCTGCTGGTTGCGCTGATCGATCAGCTTCTGGAAAACCTGCGCGCCCACCCGGAGGCGGGAATCGATCTGCGCGAGGGCATGCTCGCGGTTCGCATGCCTAACGACGAGATAGGTGGCGCTCTGCAGCAGCGTCAGGAGCGCAACGAGAGAGAAAAGAAGCCGGCCCCGGAAACTGCGAAATTGAAGCCTCAGGGATAGCCTCCATTCGATAAGCCGGGCGCGCGCCTGGTCCGGAAGTCGGGTTTCAAGTCGAGGGTGAAGAGGAGTTGCTTCGCCTCACCTCCGGCCAGATCGATCTCTTGCGCGGAATTTTTCGGCGACCCTTTGAGCAAAGGATGCCAGACGGAAACGGTATATTTTCCCGCGGGCAAATC
>JBBQHV010000046.1:0-9984 GCA_038324295.1 Chthoniobacterales bacterium | reverse complement strand
TGGTCGATCTCACGCACGCGTTCGCGCCCGGGATTCCACATTGGAAAGGATTTCCCGACGAAGAGCGGCGGACCATTTATTGGTACGAGAAGAAACCCGGGACGCTGGGCGAAGGATTTTTCGCGGAGGTTTTTTCGCACGTTGGTCAATGGAGGACGCACGTGGATCCGCCGGCGCATTTTATGAAAGGCGGCCGCACCGTGGACCAGATCACGCTCCAGGAAATGATTCTGCCGCTGGTCGTGATCGACGTGCACGAAGAGGTGGCACGGAACCCGGATTACACCCTCACGGTGGCGCGGATCAAGAAATGGGAGACGGATCACGGCGCGATCCCGGCGGGCGCGTTCGTTGCGCTCCGGACGGATTGGTCGAAGCGCTGGCCGGACTCTGCGGCGATGGAGAACAAAGACGCGAATGGGGTGGCGCATTATCCCGGTTGGAGCCTGGCGGCGTTGAAGTTCCTATATGAGGAGCGCAAGGCGACCGCGAACGGGCACGAGACGACCGACACCGATCCCGGCTTGGCGACGACGAAAGAAGATTACTCGCTCGAGACCTATGTGCTGACGCACGATCATTATCAGATCGAGCTCCTGGCCAATCTCGACGAGGTGCCGGAAGCAGGCGCGATCGTGTTTGTGACCTTTCCGAAACCGAAGGGGGGTTCCGGTTTTCCGGCACGCGTTTTCGCGATCGCGCCCTCTCGTGATTGACCTAAGGTCCGCAACCAGCCGTCAGCTCGCCGTGATTGTAGCTCTTGAGAACGGTCGCGTCTTTAAACATGGCCCGGCCGATGAAGGATGACCGTTCCACATCGTAGGGCAGCTTCCCGGCGAAGGTAACGAGGAGCGCGTCGGCATCGTCGATCGTGCTCGTGATCGGAGCGGAATCTGAGCCTTGCGCAACATTGAGTTTCGCCACGATGAGCTGGTGAGCGAGAATCAGGCTCGCATCCGCCTGGCCGCTGGCGCGGAAACGCGTCTGAAGAATTTCCAACAGCTCGGCCTGATCGTATGTCTGGCTGCCGAGGATGAGAGAATCAGCCGGCCATTGCTCTGGGTGGTTGCTCCAGTAGGGAAGCGGGAGCGGACAAGTCGCTGTCGTGGTTGTCTCGGCACTGCGAAAGACGCCGCCGCCCGCAGTTCCAGCGAAGGCAAATCCTTGGTTATCGATGGCCAGCTTCCAAACATTGCCGCCCGGCGGAAGCAGTCCGCTGCTGATGTCACTCCAGCTTTCGCCGTCGTCGGTCGAGCGGAAAGCTCCACCGGCCGCGCCGGCAAAGACGTCACCAGAGGAATTGACCGTCAACGTATTCACGTCCACGGCCGTAAAGCCCATACCTTGCTCGGTCCAGGTGTCGCCGTTGTCGGTCGAGCGAAAGATGCCGCCGCCTTCGCCGAATTGGGACTGGGTTCCCGCGAAGATGTAACCTTTGTCGTTGATCGCGAGTGCGGCCACATTCGTGGAAGTGAGACCGTTATTCACCAGCGTCCAATGGTCGCCATTGTCACTCGAGCGATAGACGCCGTCTCCGCATCCAGCGGTGCCGGCGAAGAGGTCGCCGTTCGCGTTGAGAGCAAGGGAAAGAACATTTGTGCAGGTCAGACCTCTGTTCACCTGAGTCCAAGTCTCTCCGTTATCTGTCGAGCGGAAAATGCCGCCGCTGTCGCCGCCGGAGTAGGTCCCGACGAAGATGACGCCGTTTGAGTTGATCGCCAGCGCCCGAACATCCGAGATGATGACCCCATGGTTGATCTCCACCCAGGTCACGCCGCCATCCGTCGAGCGGTAAACGCCGCCGCCAGCGCTAATGAAGTCCGCGCCAGCGAAGAGATCGCCATTGGGAGCGGTGGCGAAACCGGTCACTCCGATGCCGTCGAGCGCGTTAGCAACTCTCTCCCAACTGCCGCTCCCCATGGTCGATCGAAAGAGGCCCACGGTATAAGCCTGGGCCAGGATCTCACTGTCTCCCTGAAAGGCTATTGCTCGCACGTCGGTTGCGACCAGGCCTTGATTTTGTTGCGCCCAGGTTCCGCCATTGTCGACCGACCGAAAAATCCCGCCACCGAAATAGGCTCCGGCAACGACACCCCCACTCAGGTCGCTCGTGAGGGAAACGACAAAGGGGTCTGAGAGCCCGTTATTGACCACAGCCCAGTGATCGCCCTTGTCACTGGAGCGAAAAATCCCGTCTCCGTAGCTGCCGGCGAAGAGATCGCCGTTTGCTGTCGCAAGGAGCGCATTAATCCCGTTCGATGTCGTGACGCCATTGTTAACGGCTTCCCAATTGTCGCCGTTGTTGGTTGAGCGAAATACTCCTCCGCCACCGTCGATCGGGTCTGTCCCGGCAAAGAGCGTTCCGTCGGCATCGCTCGTGAGAGAGAGAACAAAGAGCACCGTCAGCCCATTGTTAACCGCAGTCCACGTCTGTCCCCCATCCACCGAACGAAAGACACCACCGTAGGTGCCGGCGAACACGGCCCCGCTGGCGTTGACCGTGAGAGCGAGGACATAGCTGTTGGTCAAGCCGTTGGACATGAACATCCAATTTTCTCCATTGTCGGTCGAGCGATAGACACCACCGCCTTCGAGTGTTCCGGCGTAGAGGGTGCCGTTGGGAGCGGCCGCGAGCGAGACAATGAAAGGGTAATCGAGGCCGTTATTCACAGGCGTCCACTCCTCTCCGTTGTCGGTCGAACGAAAGACACCGCTGAAAGTGCCTGCGAAGAGGTCTCCCGCAGGCGTCACGGTCAGCGCCCGAATATCTGTCGTGCTCAGCCCATTGTTCACTGCGCTCCAGGTTTGTCCGTTGTCTTCCGAGCGGAAGAGGCCGCCTCCCTGTGTCCCTGCGAAAATAAGGCCATCTGCTTTCGTCACGAGGCAGAGGACAGCGCCGCCGTCCGGGCCGCCGGTCGAGTTCCAGAAGTTGCCGGCTGCCGCCGGCATCGCTTTTCTTCCCTTACTTGTTTGGGCATTAGACGGTCTCTGGTCGTTCCCGGCAGCTCCTGCGGTCGCGAGAAAAGCGAGGGCGCAGGCTGCGCCGACGAGCTGGTGAGTCACGAGACGAATGGTGCTAGCTAAGGCTCGACGAGTGGGATGGTTCAGCATGGTGTTGGTTTCCTGGTTAACGTTGCGGTGTCCGGGATGTGGGATGAAAAAAGATGCTCTCTCACTTCTTGGAACGGCTCGAAGTGCTCTTTGCCCCCCGCGGCCGTGGGCGGATCTTCGTTTCCGTGTCGACGAATGGAACCGAGCGCTCCCAGATGGAGTCGAAAGCAATGCCGAGGCTGATCGCCAGCTCGCGATGCTGAATGAAGAGCGTCCGCATTTGATCGCCCGGCATGGAGAGATGAACCAGGGAGCGCTTCCGATCGAAGATGGCCAACTTGTGAGGCAGGATGCCGTCGAAAATCCGGACCTGCTCTCCGCGAGCAATCCAGTGGGCCAGATACGGCTTCACCGCGGGAGAATTTAGAACCGCCTTCTCGTAGACGGCTCGCACTGCGACGCCGTGGCGTGCCGCTTTCTCCTGGGCGGGATTTCCTGGCGCGACAAAGAAGGGCGCTTTGACGAAGACTTCGTTGGAATGGCGCGCTTCCAGTTGCAGGCGTTCATAACGTTCCGCTACTCCGCGCGGGCTCCGAATCACCTGCACCAGTTGATCGGGCCCGGTTTCGGATGGTTGCACCCGTGCGGAAAGTTCTTGGCCGAGTTGGAGGGCGATCTTTTCCCGCCGTGCCATCGCGTCCCGTTCTTGCGCCACGAGGGCGGGCAGAGCCTTCTTCGGTGCGACGACCGAGAAGCGGCTTCCACTTTCCGTTCCCCCTTCGATCAGGCCATGGCGGAGGAGCGAGTTGAGGGTGAGATAGGCGCTGCTCCGGGGCAGACCGGCCACCGCGGCGACGGCGGTTCCGCTGAGGGCGCCGTTGCGGACGAGGGCGAGGTAAATCTGCGCTTCCGCCGGGAGGAGTCCGAGCTCCTGGAGTTGCATCTGAGAAGCGTCGTCCACGAGTTGTCTAATATCTGGACGACAAAAGATGTCAACTTTTTGTTTTTCGTCAGGCCAGCGATTCGATGCGGTTCCGGTTCTCTAGTCGGTCCATGACCGTCGCAGATGCAACGACTCTCGGGCGGCGACGGTCATAGACCGCCGCTACAGAAATTTTCCTGCGCGGGAAGAGCGGTTTCATGACATATTCGCGCCGTGATCAAGCGAATTCTGGTAAGATGTCCGATAACGAAAAAGCTCAACGTTACCGGGATGACGGTGGACGAGGAACTGTTCGAGGGGGCGAAACTGAAGCCGAAAGATGTCTCCTGCCCGCATTGCGGCGGGACGCACTCCTGGAACAAAAAACAGGCGATCCTCGCTCGTTAGGCGAAAATCGCTCGGCTGAGGGTTTTCATGAGGCCGACACCGCGCGTTCATGAGTGACCCGATCCTCGTCGCGAAGAGCGATCGCCCGATCGTTCTTCTCCTGAATATGGCGAATCGGCATGGCCTCATCGCCGGCGCCACCGGCACGGGAAAAACCGTCACCCTCCAGACGCTCGCGGAAGGCTTTAGCGCGCGCGGCATCCCGGTTTTCATGGCCGACGTGAAAGGCGATCTCGCCGGGATCAGTCAGCCGGGCGCGACCAACCCGAAGGTGCTGGCGCGTGTCAAAGAGCTCGGGCTTGACGATTTCAAGGGCGAAGCGTCGCCGGTGGTTTTCTGGGATGTGTTTGGCGAAAACGGTCACCCGGTTCGCGCGACGGTTTCCGAGATGGGGCCGCTTCTTCTCGGTCGCCTGCTCGATCTCAACGACACCCAGGAAGGCGTCCTCAACATGGTTTTCCGGATCGCGGACGAGAGCGGCCTCCTCCTTCTCGATCTGAAAGACCTGCGCTCGATGCTGCAATACGTGGGCGACAACGCCGACCAGTTCAAAACCCAATACGGGAACGTTTCCGCCGCCAGCGTCGGCGCGATCCAGCGCAACCTGCTCGCGCTTGAATCGCAGGGCGCGGACAAGTTTTTCGGCGAACCCGCGCTCGATCTCGAGGATCTCATCCAAACCGGTGCCGGCGGCCGCGGCGTCATCAATATTCTCGCGGCGGACAAGTTGATGCAGCAATCGCCAAAAGTTTACGCGACATTTTTGCTCTGGCTCCTTTCCGAGTTATTCGAGCGGCTCCCGGAAATCGGCGATCCGGAAAAGCCGAAGCTCGTTTTCTTCTTCGATGAAGCGCATCTGCTCTTTGCCGATATCCCTTCGAATGTGGAGCAAAAGATCGAACAAATGGTGCGGCTCATCCGCTCCAAGGGCGTCGGCGTTTATTTCGTGAGCCAGAACCCGCTCGACATTCCCGACATCGTCCTCGGTCAGCTCGGCAACCGCGTGCAACATGCGCTCCGCGCCTTCACTCCGCGCGATCAGAAAGCGGTCGCGGCGGCCGCGCAGACTTTTCGGCAGAATCCCAAACTCAAGGTCGAGAAGGTGCTGACCGAGCTCGAAGTGGGCGAAGCACTCGTCTCGATGCTCGACGAAAAAGGCGCGCCCGAAATCGTGGAGCGCGCCAAGATCGTGCCGCCGCGCAGTCAACTGGGCGCGATCACCCCGGAGCAACGCGCTGCGGTCATTCAGTCGTCCGTTCTCGCGGGTCACTACGAAAAAGCGGTCGATCGCGAATCGGCTTTCGAGAAATTGCAGGAGCGGGCCGGGCAGAAAGTGGCGACGGCCGATGCTCCGGCGGTTGATCCCGGCGCGTCGGTGCCGGCGGAAGCGAAGCCCTCTTTTTTCGAGCAAATTCTTGGAACCGCGGAGTCGGCCTTCAAGCCGAAGATTGGCCCACGCGGCGGCCGCTCCGACAGCATGGCGACCTCGATGATGAAAAGCGCGGCGCGCGCCGCCGGCAGCCAAGTCGGCCGGCAACTGATCCGCGGACTTCTCGGCGGATTAGGCGGGAGCAGCCGGCGTCGTTAGGCACTGTAGCGTGCGCTGTCTCAGCGCACAAAATGCGACGCCGCGCCCGGTTCGCTGAGACAGCGAACCCTACAAGATCGGCAAAGACCTACGATTTTTCTTTCTTCTGCGCGTTAGGCTTGGCTCCGCCTTTGGCCGGTTTCATCTCCACCTCTTTCGCCGTCATCGTGTAGGTGATGGTAACCTTGTCGCCCACTTTAAGATCGGTCGGGAGTTTGAGGCTCGCGTCGCGCGCGATTTCCCAACGGTCCTTTCCTTTCTGCACTGCGATCATGCTCTCATTCATCTCCAGGACCGGTCCGGTGACCTGATAGGTTTTGGCGCCGGCGAGAGCGGCGCTGCTCAGGGCAAGACTGGCCGCGACGAGCAGACTCAACATTTTGCTAGTTTTCATGCCCAGCGGTTTAACGAACCGCCGGGGGCGAAGCAAGGCTTTCCTTGCTCACGCCCGCCCCGCCCCTGCGCGTCGCGCCTACGGATTTAGCACCCAGGTGTCGCTCATCGGCACTTCGTGTTTCTGGCCGCCGAAGAGAACGATGTGACCAAGGAGCGGATCATAGGCCATCCCGGCGCCTTCGCGTCCAGGCGGCGAGTGCGTCGGGAAAAGTTGCTCCCAGTCGGTCCCGGTCCAGGACCACGTCGTCTTCTGATCTAATCCGCCGATCCCGCCGCCGAAGAGGATGACGCGGTCGAGGCTGGGATCGAAGGCGGCCGAGCCGGCATAGACAAGCGGAGGCTGGGTGGCGGGCGATTCGAGGGTCCAGGTCCGCCCATCAAAGCTCCAGGTATTGTAGGGATTCACATCGCCCAGGCCGCCGAAGAGCACCACCTGTCTGGTCACGAAATCGATCGCCACGGCCGCGGAGGAACGGGCGGAGGGCTGGGAGTTTTCCTGCAGCCGAAGCCAGTTCGAGCCGGTCCACTGCCAGGTGGTCAGTTGATAAAGGTTGCCATCAAAACCCCCGTAGCAATCGACCCGGCCGTTCGGATCCGTGAAGACCTGCGGTCCAGTCACGGGCTTGGGAGAACGTGCCGGAAACCCCTGCGTCCAAGTGGAGGTTTTGCCATCCCAGAGCCAGGTATCGCCCAGATCCGCATGACCGTCATAGCCGCCGAAGAGGACGACTTTGCCGTTGCGATAGTCGTAGGCCATCTCTCCATTGGCCCGAGGCGGCGGCGCCGTGGGGGTGTTCACCTGCGTCCAGGTGGTGCCGTCGAAAGTCCAGGTATCGTTCAGATAACCGCTCCCGCCGTAGCCGCCGAAGACGACGATTTTCCTGCTCCCGGGATCATAGGTCATGGCGAGGTAGGAGCGCGCCGGGGGTGCGGTCGGAGGAGAAAGTTTCACCCATGTGAGAGGGTCAGCGGCCTGTGCGCTCAAGGCGACAAGCGGAAGCAAACAGCCGAATCGAAGAAAGGATCGAACTGCATTGGATTTCATATGGCTGCTGTCTGGCTTCGCCCCCGAATTTTGTCAATCTCGGAGCGCGGACCTAATGCCGATCTTTTCGGACATCCGCGGGTGCGGAAGGCGATTGCGCGTCGAGCGCAAGCCGCTAGAGTGCGCAGGCAATGGAGTTTGCCTTCCAAAAGGAAAACCGCGCGAGCTGATGACTCCTGCTGACGCTTCGAAGACCGAAGCCACAGTCGGAGTTTTTTTATGCTCAATTATTTTTGGATCATGATCGGCGGCGCGCTCGGGAGCGGGGCCCGCTTCTGGGCCTCGGGCGTGGTCGCGAACCGTTTCGGCGAGACCTTTCCCTACGGCACCCTCTTCGTGAACGTGACCGGGTCGTTTCTCATCGGCGCCTTCGCCGCCCTCGCGGACCCGACCGGGGCTACACTCGTTAGTCCGCGCGTCCGGCAGTTTGTCATGATCGGAATCTGCGGCGGCTACACCACCTTTTCGTCTTTCAGTCTCCAGACTCTTGACCTGGCGCGCGACGGCGACTGGCTGCGGGCGGGGTTGAACTCTGTTTTTTCCCTGATCTGCTGTCTTGTCGCCGTCTGGCTCGGCCGGAGCGCGAGCCTGCTTCTCTTTAATCGTTAGGCTGATTTTATTATGCAACTTCCCGAAGACGCTCTTCTCCTTCGCATCTTCCTCGGCGAAAGCGATCGCTGGCAGCATCAGCCGCTCTACGAGGCGATCGTGATGAAAGCGCGCGAGCTCCATCTGGCGGGCGCGACCGTTCTGCGCGGGCCGATGGGTTTCGGCGCGGCCAGCCGCATTCACACCGCCAAGATTCTCCGGCTCTCGATCGATCTCCCGCTCGTCATCGAGATCGTCGATACGGAGGAAAAAGTGCAGGCCTTTCTCCCCGTCCTCAAGGAGATGATGGGCGGCGGTCTCGTCACCCTCGAGAAGGTCAAGGTCATCCATTATCGCGATGGCGGGAAAAAGGCCTGAGCCCTCGCCTAGCGACTCCCGGGCGGGCCGGAAACTCGGCTGGCTCAACCGGAGCATTCTCGGGATCGGGCTGGCCAGTCTCTTCTCCGATGTCGGCCACGAAATGGCGACGGCGGCGATGCCGGCGCTCCTGGCGTCGTTAGGCGCGAGCTCCGCTTTGCTCGGGCTGATCGAGGGCACGGCCGACGGCTTGTCGAGCTTTGCCAAGCTTTTCTCCGGCCTCTACAGCGATCGCCTGCGCCGGCGCAAACCACTCGCGGTCGCCGGCTATTTCCTGACCGCCTCGGCCATGGCGAGCTTCGCCTTGGCCACGCAATGGTGGCACGTCTTCCTCGCCCGGGTCGGCGGCTGGATCGGCCGCGGCGCCCGCTCCCCAGTGCGCAACGTTCTCCTGACCGAAGCCACTTCCCCGCAGACTTATGGCCGCGCCTTCGGCCTCGAACGCGCCATGGATAGCGCCGGCGCGGTCATCGGGCCGGCCATTTCGGTCGGGCTCGTCGCCCTTATCGGATTGCGCCCGATGTTTCTGGTCACGCTCATTCCCGGCCTCCTCGCGGGCGGGTCGATTCTCTTTCTCGTTCGCGAAAAGGAGCACGCCCCGGCGGAAAAGCAGACGCTCTGGCAGGGGATGCGGGCTTTGCCTAACGACTTCCGCCGATACCTCATCGGGGTCGGAATTGCCGGTATCGGTGACTTTTCCAAGACCCTTCTCATCCTTTGGGCGACGCAGGCCTGGACGGTGCGCTTCGGCCTGGCGCGGGCGGCGACGCTGGCGATGACCTTTTACATCGGCTACAACGTTGTCTACACGATCTCATGTTACATCAGCGGCTTCCTGGCCGATCGCTTCCCGAAGAATTGGGTGCTCGCGATCGGCTATTCGGTGGCGGTCGTGCCGGCGACCGCGCTCATGTTGCCGGGCGATTCGTTTGGCAAATTTGCCGTCATCTTCGCTTTCGCCGGTCTCTACATGGGCGTGTGGGAAACGCTCGAAAACTCGACCGCTGCCACGATGCTCCCCCATTCCGTTCGCGGATTGGGCTTCGGAGTTCTCGCGACGGTCAACGGAATCGGAGATTTTGTTTCGAGCGCCGCGGTGGGTGTTCTCTGGGTCTTCTCGCCCATCGCGGCCATGCTCCTCGTGATTGTGAGTTCGTTAGGCGGCGCGGCTATCATCGCGAGCACGCGATCCACCTGAAGTGGTTCTTGCACAAATCGCCTTCCGGAAAAGCATTTCTGCTGGACTCGCTCATCTTGCGCGATAGCGTGAAATCGTTCCCCTGAAATTGGTTCGCGAGATCCGATCAACCGCGATAATAATCGCCGCTCGTTTGGCATGGTGGGGTGACCCTTGGATTCTCTTCTGCCGAAAATTTAAACCAGAAAAACCGCGACGCTGGCAAAGCGTGGCGGCTTTTTGTTGGTTTTTGCAAGGTCAGGCCAGCAGCATGTAATCACCGCCCCCGGGTGACCACGCCGTGAAAAGGCTGGTCGCCCAAATGCGTTACCGCGTCGCCGCCGAATGTCAGCGTGATATTACTGAAGGCAACCGCGCTGCCCCCTGTGACTTGGACAGTCACGGGAGATCCAGAGAAGCTGGCCAGATCT
>JBBQHV010000045.1:0-10294 GCA_038324295.1 Chthoniobacterales bacterium | reverse complement strand
ATTTCATTGGCTCGATAAGCTATCGCGGTTCGGGACCCCGTCACGTTTGTGTGGCGGCTGGTCATAGGTCATATAGGACCCATAGGACCTATGGAATACACCCGACTCGGAAATACCGGCCTGAGCGTTTCCCGCATCTGCCTCGGTTGCATGACCTACGGCGTGCCAGAACGCGGCGGCCATCCCTGGAGTCTGGATGAGGAGCAGAGCCGGCCATTTCTGGCGCGTGCGCTCGAGCTCGGGATCAATTTTTTCGACACCGCGAATGCTTATTCCGATGGGACGAGCGAGGAGATCGTGGGACGCGCGTTGCGTGAGATGGCGCCGCGCGACGAGCTCGTCGTGGCAACGAAATGTTTCTTCTCCTGGCGCGAGCGGCCGAACACCGGTGGCCTTTCGCGCAAGGCGATCTTCGCCGCGATCGACGACAGCCTGCGGCGCCTCGGGATGGATTACATCGATCTCTATCAAATCCACCGCTGGGATTACGAAACGCCGATCGAAGAAACCCTCGAGGCGCTGCACGACGTCGTGAAGGCGGGCAAAGCCCGTTATATCGGGGCGTCCTCGATGTTTGCCTGGCAATTTTGCCGCTCGCTCCAGCTCGCCGAGCGCCACGGCTGGACGCGCTTCGTCTCGATGCAGCCGCATTACAACCTCCTCTACCGCGAAGAAGAGAGAGAAATGCTGCCGCTCTGCGCGGCGGAGGGCATCGGTGTGATTCCGTGGAGCCCGCTCGCGCGCGGCCGGCTCGCGCGGCCGTGGGGCGAGGCGGGCGGCGGTCGGGCCGAGACCGATGAGTTTGGCCAGAAGCTTTACGCCGAGACCGAAAAGTCCGATCGGGCGGTGGTCGAATGCCTCAACAAACTCGCCGGTGAAAAGAATGTGCCGCCCGCGCAGATCGCGCTCGCCTGGATGTTGAGCAAGCCCGTCGTGACCGCGCCGATCATTGGCGCGACGAAAATGGATCATCTCGATGACGCCATCGCCGCGCTCGCGCTAAACCTTTCGCCTAACGAAATCGCGGCGCTGGAAAAACCCTACGTGCCACATCCGGTGCTCGGATTTTCCTGAGGCTCGGCGCGAGATTTCCGGGGAGCGCAAATAGCGCTTTCCGCTCACCTGCCGGTCTCGTAACTTCACCCCATGGACTCGCTTTACTTAATCGGCGTCGCGGCGTTGGGCGTCATCGCCCTCGTTCTCGCGATCGTGCTCTTCAATTTCTTCGGGCTCTGGCTGCGCGCGCGGATCGCGAATGCCCCGGTCAGCATCGGCAAGATGGTCGGGATGCGGCTGCGGAAAGTGCCGGTCGGCTTGATCGTCGATAACCGGATCACGGCCGTGAAAGCCGGGATCGATATTCCGAGCGATCCGCTCGAGGCGCATTATCTCGCGGGCGGAGATGTCGGCCATGTCATCCTCGCGCTTATCGCGGCGGACAAGGCCGGCATCTCGCTCGACTTCAATCGCGCCTGCGCGATCGATCTGGCCACGAAAGGCACCGGCAAAACCGTCCTCGAAGCCGTCCGCACGAGCATTAACCCGAAGATCATCGACGTGCCGAGCGCGGCGATGGGGCGCACCACGATCGATGGCGTGGCCAAGGACGGGATCGGCGTGAAAGTGAAAGCGCGCGTCACGGTGCGCTCCCATCTCGATCGGTTCGTGGGCGGCGCGACCGAGGAGACGATCATCGCGCGGGTGGGCGAGGGGATCGTGACTTCGATCGGCTCGGCCGACACCTACAAGGACGTGCTCGAAAATCCCGATCGCATCTCGAAGCTCGTCCTGCACAAGGGGCTCGATAGCGGGACGGCGTTTGAGATTCTCTCGATCGATATCGCCGACGTCGATATCGGCGACAACATCGGGGCGAAATTGCAGACCGAACAAGCCGATGCCGACAAGCGCGTCGCGCAGGCCAATGCCGAGGTGCGACGCGCGGCCGCGGTCGCGGTCGAGCAGGAAATGCGGGCCAAAACGCAGGAGATGCGGGCCAAAGTGGT
The DNA here is from genome assembly GCA_038324295.1 of Chthoniobacterales bacterium. GTDB lineage: Bacteria > Verrucomicrobiota > Verrucomicrobiia > Chthoniobacterales > UBA10450 > Palsa-1392. The sequence goes on along the minus strand of JBBQHV010000045.1, from coordinate 8,288 downwards.
CGAGGCGGAATCGCTCGTCCCGCAGGCGATGGCCGATGCTTTTCGCTCCGGAAATCTCGGGATCATGGATTACGTGCGGATGAAAAACGTGCAGGCCGACACAACCATGCGGGAATCGATTGCCGGCGAAAAACCGACGACGGAAAGTGCCTAACGATGATGGGTTAAAGCGATGAAGCGTTAAAGCGGAAGAAGTCCGCCGCTTCAACCCTTCAACAACGCCATGAACGACACGATCATCTTTCTCGTCCTCGCCGGGATCGCGCTGCTCTTCAAATGGTTGAGCAGGGAGGGATCGGCCGATGGCGCGAAGCCGAAGCCGCCGTCCACGCCTAACGAACCTCCGGCGCGTCCGGCGGCCGAGAGCGAAGAGGAGCGGGTGCGCCGGTTTCTCGAAGCGCTCGGCGTACCTTCCGGGTCGGAGCCACCTCCTCCCGTTCGTCCGCGGCAGGTGACGCCGCGGCGCGTGGTCACACCGAAGCACGCTCCCGCGCGCGCCGAGCGGGATTCTCGCCGCTGGGCCCAACCGCTCCCGCCTCTCACGAGCGCGCCTCCGGTCGAGCCCGTTGTAGTGATCGAAAGCGCGCCTCCGCCGGTCGAGGCTCCGCCGCCGCCCGCTTCGGTTGTTCCGCTTCCGCCGCCGCGCCCTTTGGCCCGGCCTGCGATCGTCCCGCCGCTTCGTTCGGCGTTGCCGTCGTTAGGCGAAATGCTCCGCACGCGCGGCAGTGTGCGGCAGGCGGTTATCCTGCGCGAAATACTTGGGCCGCCACGCGGGCGGCAAGTGTTCGATCCGCTCGGAGATTTTTAGACCGTGGCGGCGTCTCGCCCGCGCGCGCCGGCTACTGGCCTGGAACGCTGGAGGCAAGGAAAAAGAACGAGGAGCAGGGGATTACGACCGCAGGTTTTTATACCTCTGATTTATTTCCGGTGTTCGTAAGGCGCGTTCCGGGTTCGCCGCGGCGCAGGCTGGGCGGCCTTGCATGCGGGCGGCGAACTCGTAGCTTCTGACCCGCAAGAAGCCGGCGTGGCGGAACTGGCAGACGCGCCAGACTCAAAATCTGGTACTCGCAAGGGTGTGTGGGTTCGATCCCCTCCGCCGGCACTCTTCAATCCTGCTCCTAATCCTGCTCTCCGATCGAAGGGCTTCTGTCGATCACGATTAGGATTAAGAGCAAGAGCAAGAGCAAGAGAAGGAGCGCGGCTCAGGATAATGCCGAGATCGCCGCGTCGTAGGCTGCGAGAGCGCTCGCAGGATTATCGGCACTAATGCGGAGATCGCGCAGGTGACCATCTTCTAGGCCGTAGATCCAACCGTGCACGGCCAGTTCCTGTCCGCGTTCCCACGCGTCGTTGGCGATGGTCGTCTGGCAAACGTTGGCGACCTGCTCGATCACGTTAATTTCACAGAGCCGGGCGGCGGCCGCGGCATCGCCCGAGACCTGGGAGAGAAGCTTCTCGTGTTTCTGCCGCACATCCTGAATGTGGCGCAGCCAGTTGTCGCTCAGGCCCAGCCGATCGCGCCGGAGCGCCGCGAGCACGCCACTACAGCCATAGTGCCCGCAGACGATGATGTGCCGCACCTTCAGGATATCGACCGCAAACTGCATGACCGAGAGACAGTTCAGATCGGTGTGCACGACGAGGTTGGCGATATTGCGATGGACAAATAATTCTCCCGGAAGAAGGCCAACGATTTGGTTCGCCGGCACCCGGCTATCGGCGCAACCGATCCAGAGATAGGTTGGGAATTGCTGCTTCGAGAGCTCGAGAAAAAAATCCGGCTCCATCTGCCGGATACGTTCCGCCCAGGCTTTGTTGCTTTTAAAAAGATGATCGAGTGTTTCCATGGTCGTTAGGTGCGAGGAGTTAAAATCGAAACCGCCCTTCGCAAATACTTTCGCTGATCTTGCGACGATCGTTAGGGGTTTCGCGGCTTTGCAGCTTTTCCGGCAGCACTTCTTTCGGGCCGGGCCGGCCCACCGCGGCCATCGCTTCCACCTGAAACTCTGCCGGTATCTTGAGCTCGGTCCGGGCGCGATCGTAATCGAAGCCTTCCATGCCATGGACGACGAAGCCCTCCTGGAAACCTTGCAGGGCGAAACTGAGCCAGGCGGCGCCAGTGTCAAAGGAGTGGGTCACTGACGGCTCGCCGTTGTATTCGAAATTCTTGCGCGAGATGAAGAGGACGAGGGCGGCCGCGTTCTTCGCCCAGGACTTGTTCCCCTCGCCGAGCAGGCCGAGAAAGGCGGTCCAATGCTCGTTCTCGCGCCGGGCATAGAGGGCCCGCCATTGCTGCGCGTTGAAGGAGGATGGCGCCCAGCGCGCGGCCTCGAAAAGCCGCATCAGTTCCTCGGCGGTAATCGATTCGCCCGACATCGCCCGCGGCGACCACCGATCGAGCAGAAAAGGCGCAATCGGATGGTCGGCTTTTCGGATTTCGCTGCCCTTGATCATGCTCGTCAATGTTGGGCCAGACCGCGAGGAGTGTCCATGACCAGACGTGGCAATCTTCCGTGGAACCGGCGCGCGTCCCTGCTAGCCTGACGAAACCGCAGCTGCCAATGCCAACTTTCGAAGCGCCCGATTTTCTCCTGCTCGACGACCTTCTCACGAACGAGGAACGCCGCATCCGGGACGCCGTCCGCGGCTGGGTGGAGGAACGTTTTCTTCCGCTTGTCGCGCAGCACTATCGCGACGGCACGTTTCCGATGGAGCTTGTGCCGGAGCTGGCCGAGCTCGGCGTCTTCGGGCCGAGCCTCAAGGGCCCCGGCTGTGCGGGGCTCGGCGGAGTCGCGGCCGGCCTGATGATGCGCGAGCTGGAGCGCGGCGACAGCGGGCTGCGCACTTTCGCCTCGGTCCAGGGCTCGCTCGCGATGACTGCGATCGATCTCTTCGGTTCGGGGGAACAAAAGAACCGTTGGCTGCCGGAGATGGCGCAAGGGCGGAAGCTCGGTTGCTTCGCCCTCACCGAACCCGAAGCCGGTTCGAATCCCGCCGGGCTCCGCAGCCGCGCAACCCGAACGGCGGACGGTTACCGTCTCGCCGGCGCGAAGAAATGGATTGGCAACGGGACGGTGGCCGACGTCGCGGTGGTCTGGGCGAAATTGGACGGCGAACCCGGACTCGACCCGGAGAGTGCGGGCGCGATCCGCGGATTTCTCGTGGAAAAAGGAATGCCGGGTTTCAGTTCGAAACTGATCGAAGGAAAACTTTCCCTGCGCGCGGCCCTCACGGCGGAGCTGGAGTTTGCCGACTGCAATCTGCCGGCGAGCGCGCTTCTCCCGGGAAGCAGCGGATTGCGTTCGCCACTCACCTGTCTCAATCACGCCCGCTACGGCATCGCCTGGGGCGCGATCGGAGCGGCCATGGCTTGCTACGACGAAGCGAGAGAATATGCAACGAACCGGTTGCAATTCGATCGGCCGATCGCCGGGTTCCAGCTCGTCCAGGCAAAGCTCGTCGGCATGCTCACCGAGATCACCAAGGCGCAGCTCTTCGCCCAACGCCTCGCGCAGCTAAAGGACGCCGGAACCGCGAAGCATTACCACATTTCGATGGCGAAAATGAACAACGTCGCAATCGCGCTGGACGCCGCCCGCACCGCGCGCGACATCCTCGGCGGCGTCGGCATTCTCGATTCGCAGCAATGCTTCCGGCACATGTGCAACCTTGAGAGCGTCAAGACCTACGAAGGCACCCACGATATCCATCTGCTTATTCTCGGGCAGGAGATCACGGGGTTGTCGGCTTTCACCGCCTGATCGGAGGGCGGTTAGTGCAGTGTCAACAGAGCGTCGTTGCTTTCCAGGGGTGCGCTGTCCTCAGCGCATTGTTTGGCAGGTGGCTCACCGCGCCCGTCCGCTGAGGACAGCGGACACTACAGCGCTCGGCGCAAGGGTCACGCGCCACTACCGTTTCATCGATGACAGTACGGTGAGTTGCTGAGTTCTGATTGCTCGACCCTCCATTACTTTGGCGGCGCGTTCACTTTTCAATGAATCGTTGAACTAGTGATCGTAGCGCTTCTCGCCGGCTTTAACGGCGACCTGCAGATCGTTGCCGGGCGGCGGCAGCGGACAGGTCGCATAAGGAGTGAAGGCGCAGGGCGGGTTTTCCGCCTTGTTGAAGTCGAGTGTGGTTTCGCCGTTTACCGGTTTTCCGGCGTCGAGGAAGCGGCCCGCGCTGTAGGTCTCGTGATCGTTGGAGGCGTCTCGGAAAATGATAAAGAGCGAGCCGTCATCCTGCAGCACGGGTTGCAGTGAGCACTCCTTCCCTCCGAGCGAAAACCTGAGCAGGCCGGGACTCTTCATCTTAAAATGACCACCGAGGACGTTCGGAACCATCAGCTCCCTGGGCTCGGGGAGAGCTTCCAGGCGAGCCGTCACACGATAGCTTTTATCGACCGGGAACCAATTCATTCCTTTGAACGTTAGTCTGGCCTTGCTCTGATTATCCTTCAGTCGGATTCCGAAACGATCTTCACGCCGGATCAGATAGAACATCTGGCTTCCCGTTCGAATCTCGCTCGGTTTGCCGTGTTCATCGGAAACGAGAGTGATGGTCGAGATCGGCTTGCCGTCGCTCTCTGCCTCGACTCCGCTGGCCACCTTCAGAGTCGCCACCCCGTTCTTGAAATCGATGTCGCCAAACTTTCCTTGTTTGAAACTGTCCGTCAGGCGGACATCGAACTGCGGGCCGGCGCCAACCGTGTTCACTCCCTGCTTCAGCCAAAAGAGGCCCGCGAGCGTGAGCCATCCGTCCTCCTTTTTCAGATCCGTCGCTTCGTCGCTCTGCCATCTCTCGATCGTCTTGACGTAATCCGACAGCGCGAGCAGTGGAGTGAGGGAGACGAGCAGGACGGCGAGGAAAAGGATCGGCTGTTTCTTCATCTTCCACCTATGCACTGAAGAAGGCCCAGATGCACTGACGAATCTGCTGTAGCGGCGGTCTGTGACCGTCGCCGCTGCGTCAAGGGAAACTCCACCTGCGACGCTCACAGAGCGCCGCTACAGGAGGGCCGACGCGCGACGCAGGAGGTTAAGGTAGATTGTAGGTCTCGACCAAGCCGACGCCGGTGGTGTTGTTCTTGCCTCGCACCACCGCGGTGTAGTTCCCCTCGGCGAGGGCGGCGACAATGACTGACTCAAGCTCATTGGTCGGTGCGAGCATGGCGGCGCGCACCACGCTTTCCTGCGACCGGCCGCTTTGGTCGTCGGTCTTCCAGTTATCGTTCGTCGCGACGAGCGCGCCGTTGACGTCGTGCAGTTCGAGAGTCGGATCGGCGAGGGGATCCTGGACCCCCTGGTTGGCTAACGACGGACCGATCGCGCGCACCGCGATCCGCGCGCCTCCTCCTCTTCCGCCGCCTACGATCACCCCGCCGATCATAACGTTATTATCGGTATCGACAAAGCCCCGCGTGCTGATGTTGGCCAGCTCAGAGTTACTGCCCGAGGTCAGATCGTAGACTTCTATCAGGCCGACGCCGGTTCCATTGTTTCTGCCGGCCAGGATGGCGGTGTATTCCCCGGGGTTGAGCGTGGTAATGATGGCTGACTCCAGGTCATTCGTCGGCGCGGCCATGGTCGCTTCGATTTCCGCCTGCTGGCTGGTCCCATCGGATCTGATCTTCCAGTCGTTGTTTGTGACGAGGGTGTTGTTGCCCTGGTGTAACTCCAGAGTCGGATCGGCCAGAGTAACACCCACATTGCTAAGCGAGGGACCGAGGCCGCGAATCAGCACCTGCTTCGGATCCGTTCCGTCCACGATGAAACCCGCGATGAGCACCTTGTCCCCGCTCAGGACACGGGCGCGGGTGGAGATATTGAGGAGCTGGGACTCGAGCGGCGCCACCCGAGCGTAATAAATATCCTCCTCGCCATTAAAGGTAGCCGCGTAAGCCACGTCGCCGCCCGCGTCGTCCGAGACGATCGTGATGTAATCGCCTAGTTTGGATTGGTTCGGATAACCGATCAACGGATCGAACGGAGCGCTTACCGCGACGTTGGGCGACCAGGTCACGCCCGTGTCCGTGCTGTAGGAATAGAAGAGCTGTGAATCGGTGTTGTTCGCCGCATTGCGCGTATCCAGCCAGACGGCATCGAGGCGTCCGTTAGGCGCGACCGAGAGTGCGCCGAACCAATGGTGCCTGGCGTGATCGATCGGATCGTCGTTCACCCGATGCGGAGGCTTGAAGGTCGCTCCGCCATCGGTGCTGCGGGCAAACATGACATCACTCCCGCTGACGAAACCGGTCGGTTGTACGCTGGCCAGGAGATAAACGTTGTCATTCGAGCTCGTGCCGGAACGGTCCACCGCGACATAGAGCTGGCCGACGAGTCCTTCTGGATTGATCGCTTCGCCCGAGTCGATATTGCCGCCGAGATTAACGACCGTGCTTTGGTCAAAAACGGGCACCAGCCCGGCGTCGCGGGCGTTAGTCGAGCGCTCACACCAGATTTGGTTGGTGTCGAAATTCACCCCGGCGAGAAACAGCCGCCCGGTGGAATCCACATCGAGCGTCCCCCAGACGGGGGAGTTAGGAATGTTAACCGGATCCAACCAGGTGACGCCGCCATCGGTGGAACGGCTGAATTGCCGGCCGTTATAATTGTTTCCGGCCGTGCTCCAGGATTGGTACTGGAACCCGTGACCGATGCTCGCGGTCTTATCGATCGTAAACCACTGCTTGTCGCCTCCCGTGGCGGGCGCGAGGTTTGTCCAGGAGACTCCGCCATTGAGCGAGCGGAACATCGTGTCGTAAAAGGTATCGAGGAGACTAAGATAGAAAAAGCGGCCGGTGTCATCGGCCCCCAGCACCGGGTCGCTGCGAAAGACGTTGTTGGTAAGAACCCCGGGGAAAGTCCAGGTGACGCCACCGTCGCTGCTGTAGGCTCGGCCGGCCTCCCGGAAGTTGGAAGCAACGCTGTCGAACTGTCGCCAACCGATCGTCATCTTGTTGTGATCCGTCGGGTCGACCGCGATGGAAGGCTCGTTCGCGGCATCGCCGGTGATGTTTCTCCCATTCTCATCGACGTTCACCTGGTAACTCATGAAGGGGCCAAACTGCGAGAGCATGCCGGCCGAGAGACCAGTCCGGAAAATGTGCATCGGCGGGTTGTCGAGTTTCTCCAGTGCCTCGCTCTGGAGACGCTTGCGATCAGCGGCCTGGCTCGACGCGCCGAGCAGGAGCGCAAGCAGACAAGTAAAGAAGCTCGTCCTGGACACTTTGAAGCACCTCACCCGAGTTGAAGCATCGCACACAGTTTACGATCTGTCCGTGAATATCCGCCAGTTCACTCTGCCGCTCCTGCGGCTTCCGCGCGGGCGTTTGTCTCGTTGAGGTCACTTATTCCGGCCTATGGTGACGGCGATCTCGTTGGAGAGATCACTTTCCACCCCCTGATGGTCATAGGCCGTCACCGAAAAATAATGGGTACCCTTCTTGAGCTTTTCCGCGGTATAAGTCGGTTCGCGCGAACGTTCGATCACCTCCAGGGGGAAATATCTCCGGCCGATTCGTTCGTAGAAGATGTAACCGGCGACCTCACGCTCGGGATTAGGATCCCACGCGAGAGTCAGGCTTTTTGAAGACCTGGCCTGTGCGCTGAGAGCGAGAGCCGTGAAAACGAGAATCAGACTCAGTCTCTTCATTCGCGACCTGCTTTTGCTTCTGCCATCTTGCGGAGGAGGCCTCGCGCCGGCTTCCGATGGATTGTGCTCTGTTTCGTGCTCATAAAAATTCGGTCCTATTTTGGGACCGGCGGTGGCCGCGCCGCCTTCCGATCGGAATCGTTAGGCGGCCGCTGCGCCGGCATTTCTCGTCCAGGCGAAGTCATGGCGAAGCGGGGCGCGGACTTCTCGTTGGCCTGTGGCCAGCGCCTGTTTTTTCTGTCAGCACGGCAGGGATCACGAACGACAGTCGTCTCCCGAAGACGCGCCTGGAGTAGCCGACCATAAGGTCACGGCCACTTCGAGGCAGCAATGAGCAGGGCTCGTTGGGAGACTGACCGAGGTCAGGTTTTGAACCGCTTGCGCGTGTTAACGGAGCCGAGTGTAGGAGGCGACAAAGCGGAGTCAACGCTAAAAAATCTCGCTGTGGTGTTGCATTCAAAAGCAGGACAAAAGCGTGCGGTCAAAGCAGGACAGGGTTTTGAGAGTTAAGAGGGCGCTTCGCAGCGCAAGAGCAAAGCGGGTTTGGCGGCTTTGTCTGGCGGGCGCAGGAGGACAGAGAGATCGCCGTTAGGATGAAGGCAGCGGGTTACGAGAGAACCTGGGGACTGCTCGAT
>JBBQHV010000044.1:0-10302 GCA_038324295.1 Chthoniobacterales bacterium | reverse complement strand
GTTTTGGTTCAGCTCCGCGAGGGCTGCCGCATCCCGCGGATCGACCTCCGCAACGCCGGAAGTCTCATAAACAAACTCCGGTTTGTAATCACCCATCCGGTCGATCTTGTGCGCGATTTTGTCGAAAGCCTCCTGCCGGATCGCCACGCGCACCGTCTCTTCACCGCCGAGGCGCACGCCCCCGACTTCGATCGTCTCTGTCTCACGCCGCGCGTAGGCAAAAGGATCGTAATGCCAGACCGCGTTCTTAAGTTCGTTAGGCAGATTCGTTCCGCCGCTCCGCTCTTCTCCGAAACAGCCGGCCAGGGCGCGCGCCACCGGGATTTCATGAACGCTATCTTCGGTCAGCGAGACCCGAATCGTGTCGCCGATCCCATCGCTCAGGAGGGAGCCGATCCCGATCGCGCTCTTGATCCGCGCATCCTCGCCTTCGCCGGCTTCGGTCACGCCGAGGTGGATGGGGTAATTCCAATCCGCGCCTTCTTCGCGGAGCCGCGCAACGAGCAACCGGTAGGCCGCGATCATCACCTTGGGGTTGCTCGATTTCATGGAAAAAATGAGGGCGTGATAATCCAGCTCGCGCGCGATCCGGGCGAACTCGAGCGCGCTCTCCACCATCCCGAGCGGCGTGTCGCCGTAGCGATTCATGATCCGGTCGCTGAGCGAGCCGTGGTTTGTGCCGATGCGCATGGCGATCCCGCGCTCGAGGCACAGCCTAACGAGCGGCGCAAAACGCTCCCGAATGCGCGCCAGCTCGGCGGCGTATTGCTCGTCGGTGTACTCGATGATCTTGAACTTCTTCGAGTCGGCGTAATTGCCCGGATTGATCCGGACTTTCTCGATCCACTGGGCGGCTTCCATTGCGGCATCAGGTTTGAAATGGATGTCGGCGACGATCGGCACATCGCAGCCGCGCTCGCGCAATCCCCTAACGATATCCTGAAGATTGGCCGCGTCCTTCACGGTCGGCGCGGTGATCCGGACGATCTCGCAACCGACCTCGGCGAGCTCGATCGTCTGCGCGATCGAAGCTTCGGTGTCCATCGTATCGCAGGTGATCATCGATTGGACGCGAATCGGATTGTCGCCGCCGACCCCGACGTGGCCGACCATCACCTCACGCGAGACGCGTCGCTGGCAGGCGAATGGCGGGTTGTAAGACATTACTCGTGCTATTTCTCCTGGCGATATTGCAGGGAAATGATCGCCGCTAGATCGATTACTTCCACAAGATTGGATTGTTCGTAATAAACGGTCGCGGTGTCGCCTGCCGGATCGAGAGAAATGTAGTCCGGATGTTTTACAGAAATCGCCCGCCCATCGACCAGAAAGACTTCGAAGGGAACAAACGGCCCGGCCGCGCAGAACTCCGAGAGCCTGCTAAGTCTCATTGCCGTTGGAGCGGCGTCGAGCCCGTTTGCCCACTGCGAGCCGTTTCAATTTCGACATGTCCGTCAGCCACAGATAAAACCAGCGCCCAACCGCATCGTAACCTGCAACTGTCTGTCCGGTCGGCGAGAGCGCGATAGCAATCGAATCCGCCACTCGCACAGTTCGCCCATCCTTCATGACCAGCTCAAACGGCACAAAAGGCTGCGCGTGTTTTGCTGCCCGGATGAGGTCAATTTTCACAGCCAGAGTTTAGCCATGATCCGAGCCACGCTCAATGCGGAACATCGGCTACGGCTTGGCCGCGGCCGGTGTCGGCTTGGGCAATTCCGGGGAGCGCTTCGAACTGAAGAAATCGCCGATGTCGAAAAAGCTGACGTAGCAGATGTAGCCGATGATGACGAACGCGCAGCCGGTCTGGACGTATTCCAGAATCCGGATGCTGACCGGTTTGCGCCGGATCGATTCCAGAATCGCGAGCACGATATGGCCGCCATCGAGCACCGGGATGGGGAGCATGTTCAAAATCGCGAGGTTGACGTTAAGGATGACGCTGAACCACAAGGCGAGCTGCCAGCCGCGCTCGTTCTCGAAGAGCATGTAATAGATATGCCCGATGCCGATCGGCCCGCTCATGTGCTGGAATTTCACGTCCGACTTCGGCGAAGCGACCGCCCCGAGCGTCTCGAGCGTGCCGGTGACGCTCTTGTAAACCTGCTCGAAGGGATTGGTGTGCGCGATGAAGGTCTTGCCGTTCGAGTCCCAGCCGATCCCGATGCGCGGCTTCATCTCGCCCTCCGTCAGGAGCGGCCGCGGCGTCACCGGCATGGTCAGATACTGGTCGCCGCGCTGCACGCTGAGCGCGAGCGTTTCGGTCGGATGCTTCTCGATGTAATCGGCCAGCGCGATCGGGCTGTAAATTTTCGTCCCGTTGTAGCCGGTCACGATATCGTGCGGCTGTAAACCGGCCGCCGCGGCGGGCGATTTCGCCTCCACCTTTTCGATGATCGCGGTCTCCGCCGGCATGATGAGCAATTGCCGCGTGCTCTGGCGCCGCCAGCCGGTCGTCTGCGCCTTGTAAGGAACGACCTCGACCGTGCGCACTTTGCCGTCACGCTCGAACTCGACCGGCACAGTCTCGCCCTCACTGCGCACGACGCTCCAGATCACGCTGTCGTTCATCCCCATGAAACGCGTCACCTTGTGGCCATCGACCGCGAGGATTTTGTCGCCCGGCTCCAAGCCGACTTTCGCGGCCGACGAATCCGGGATGACGTAACCGATCACGGTCGTGACATCCGATTCGCCGACCGGGCGCCCGACCGCCCAGACGATGCAGGCAAAAACGAGCGCGAGGAGGATGCTGAAGAGCGGGCCCGCGAAAGCGACGATGATTTTGTCGAAGGCGGAAATGGGCGGCAACTTCGCGCGATCGACGTCGGCCTCGCCCTCGATGATGTCCATCGGCGCGAGCTGCGGCAATTTCACAAACCCGCCCGCCGGAATGCTTCCGATGCTGTAGAGGACCCCGTTGATTTTCTTCTGCCAGATCGGTTTCCCGAACCAAATCCCGAACTGCTCTATATAAAGTTTTCTCCATTTCGCGGCGAGGAAATGCCCGAGCTCATGCACCGCGATGAGCAGGTTAAAAAGAATGACCACCTCGACGATGAGGAAGACGACGCGGGCGATGTGCGAAATCATGAAGCGGGTTGGGTAAGCTCGACCGCCATCACGCGCGCCTCGCGGTCGGCCTGCAATATGGCAGCGAGGGTCGGGTTGGCAACGGAGGCATGGCAGTTCATCACTTCCTCGACCAGGCCCCAGATGCGCGGGAACGCGATCTGGCGATCGAGAAAGGCTGAGACAGCGACTTCATTGGCGGCGTTCATTACAGCAGGCAGGGTGCCGCCGATTTCGCCCGCGCGCCGGGCCAGATTGAGGGCGGGGAAATCGTCCAGACGCGGCGCGGCGAACTCGAGTTTCTGCAGCTTCGCGAAATCGAGCGGCGGGAGGGAATTCGCCACCCGATCCGGCCAGGTGACGGCGTACTGGATCGGAAAACACATGTCCGAATGCGAGAGCTGCGCGAGGACCGAGCCATCCGCGAACTCCACCATCGAATGGACAATGCTCTGCGGATGAATCACGACATCGACTCGCGCCATTTCCATCCCGAAAAGCCAATGCGCCTCGATCATTTCGAGCCCCTTGTTGAAAAGCGTGGCGGAATCGATCGTGACTTTCGGGCCCATGTTCCAGGTCGGATGCTTCAGCGCCCGCTCGACCGTGATGGCGTTGAACTGGTCGTTAGGCAATTCCCGGAAGGGCCCGCCCGACGCCGTCAGAATGACCCGGCGAACGCTGTTGTAGCCGGGGGCGTTGACCCCGGCCGGCGCCACCCCTGAGCCGGGGTCACCGCCCCCGGCTACAAGGCATTGGAAAATGGCGTTGTGCTCGCTATCGACCGGCAGGACGCGGGCCTTCTTCCGCGCCGCCGCGCCCATCACCGCCTCGCCGGCCATGACGAGAATTTCCTTGCTCGCCACCGCCAGGTCTTTGCCGGCCTCGATCGCGGCCAGCGCCGGCCGCAAGCCGCCGGTCCCGACCACCGCCACCAGCACCATCTCGGCGCTCGTTAGGCAGGCGATCTCTTCCAAGCCCGCTGCGCCCGCATAAATGGCCGGCTCATACTCCAGCGCCTCGCGCAGCTCGGGGAGCTTGCTCTCATCGACCAGGCAAACGGCTTCCGGCCTGACGAGGTTGGCTTGCGCGGCCAGCTTGCGCGCATTCGATTTCGCCGCCAGGCCGACGATCTCCATCCGGTCCGGGATATCGTGCGCCACCTTCAACGCGCTCTCGCCGATCGAGCCGGTCGCGCCGAGCACGACGATCCGTTTCCGTTTCACCCCGTAGTTGTAGCGTGCGCTGTCTCAGCGCACAAACCGGCCGCCGTCGCAAAAGAATCGACCGCGGATAACGCGAATGAAAGAAATCGTTCCTCCTCGCATCCGCGCCATCCGCGTAATCCGCGGTCAATCCATCCCTACGGCACCTTGATGACCAGCCGCAGATAAAAGAAGAGCAACGGCGCCGTGAAAAGCAGGCTGTCGATCAGATCGAGCGCGCCGCCGATTCCCGGAAGCATGTTCCCAGAATCTTTTACTCCCGTGCTCCGTTTCACGATCGACTCCGCCAGGTCCCCAATGACGGCGGCGAAGCCTAACAATAAGCCGAGCACGATCGAATGCGTCAGGGTCAGAACCGAAAGGTGCCCCGGCATCAACTCAAAAAGCCCGACGCTCGCGAGCAGCGAAAAGCCGAGCGCCCCGACGAAACCTTCCCAGGTCTTCTTCGGGCTGATGTGCGGGACGAGCGGATGCCGCCCGATCGCGCTCCCCGTCAGATACGCTCCCATGTCGCTGAATTTCGTGATCGCGATGCAATAAAAAACATAGAACTGCCCGGTCACGGTCCCGTCCGGCAGCCGTGGCGTCGCGTAAACAATCTTGGTGACGAAATTAAAAAGCCAAAGGACATAGAGCAGCCCGAAGAGCGTGTAAGCCATCGTCCGGAGCGGCGCGTCGTCCCGCAGCCCGTCAAACATCTGCCGGGTAAAAACGGTCAGGAGAAAAAAGAGCAAGACCGCCATCTCGAAGTCGTAGGAACGCGACGGCCCGTAGTGGGAGAAATAATAGAAGCTGCCAATGAGCATGGCCGCCCCGCAGATCATGCCCGTGATCTTGAAATTCGGGAGACCACGGTGATCGAGCATCCCGTAAAATTCCCAGAGCGCGATCAAGCCGACGACGCTGATGAGCGCGTAGAAGCCCAGCTCGTAACCCGAAAAAATAATCAGGAGCGCGACCGACCAGAGCACGATCGTGCTGGCGAAGCGCAAGACGAAAGTCAGGCGCGCGGTCGGTATTTTCACCGGTGCTTCCTCCAGGCTTGCGGACATGCAGATGCATCATCCAAAGCAAAAGCGCTTTGTCCACCGCGGAGTCGGCGCGCGGGTGCGGCTCTCGAATCTAATGGAGGGCGGAGCCCCCGCGACGCCGCGGTCTCGCAGGAGCTCGGCCCTCCAAGTCGATGCATCCGAACTAATGGCTCACCTTCACCGGGGTGAAGAAACCAGCTGCGACCGTTGGGACGGCGCCAGCCACTCGCGGGCCCGAGCCGGATTCACGCGCACAAAGGCATTCACCTTTGTAGCCTGCTCAGGCGTGAGTGGGAGGCGGGCGAAAGGAGTGCCTTCGAGTTGTTTCTTCTGATCGCTCGCCGGAGCGGCCCGATAGGTTCCATCAAGCGGCGCTCCGAGTTTTACCCCTTCAATATTCGCGCCTTTTGCTTCGACGCCGACGCTAAGGTGAATGCGATCTGCAACGCCCGCCTGCCGGGCCTGGTGGGCGAGGCTCTCCAGCGAAACTTGCGCCGGGTCGTAATCCACCAGCGTTACTTCGCGACCTTGAAAGTAACCGGCTTCAGTCCGAAGCACCCCCGCGATCTGGCCGAGTTCCATTTCGCCCGTCCAAAAGCAATACTGGGCAAACGCGACACGAGAGGACAGCTTCGTCGAGGGTTCGGCGTGCAGCATGGCCAAGGGAAACATGGAAAGAAAAAGGAAAGCTTTCATGGTAAAGGAATGAGCGCCAGCTCGGTAGCTTATTCCCGCGTCGCAAGTATGTGTGCTTCACACTAGCTCCTATCTGCTGGCGCTCTTCGCCGCGGCCACCACCTTGTCGAAGCGCTTATCACCCCTTAAACAATCCAAGCAAGGATTGAAGCGGAGATCGCCATATGTTGGCCAGCCGAGATCCTCCCGACAATTTGGAGTTGCTCGAGCGCACGGTCGTGCTCGCCGGTCCACACGTAAACCAGTGCCAGGTTGGGAACGGCGAACTCTTACTTGAGCGCTATCGGTTTCTGCGCCTCCTCTAAGATTTTCTTAAGTCAGGCTGTTATGCTCGTCCCGTGTTAAGAAACATGCATCGCTAACGGCTCTCAGGGTTATTTCCTGAGCAGCGCCTGAAAGCGCGGATCATTCCGGAGCGGGTCGAACATCGGATCGAGCTGGAGCAGCGCCGGAGTGAGCGGCGCTTTCCCAGTCATTCGCCCAACGGACGGCATAGAGAGTAGTTTCTGTAAAGCAGCGATGGCGCGGTCAGGTTCCCCCATGCGCGCTGCCACCCGAGCGAAGGCATCGACCGAAATGGAGGCATCCAAGGTGTCTTTCGCGACCGGGTTCACGGCCATGGCTCGCTCCGCCAGAGACAATGCTGCGCTTTTGTCGCCAAGGGCCATATTAATAAGTGCAAGACTTTCGATCAGGTAATGATTTTCCGGTTGTTCTTTAAGGAGCGGTTCCAGCTCGCTGCGCGCCTGTCGCCAATTTTCCCGGGCGCCAGTATGATCGTCGGCGACTTCTTGCGCCCAACCCAACCAAAAGCGTAGCACGCTGTTCGTATAGCCTAACGAGGGCCTAGGCCTGGCCAATACCTCCTTCAACCGAGGAATGACTTGTTCAGGGCGGCGCTCCAGAATCGCCTGGTAAACCTGCGTCGCCAAGGCCTGGTGTTCGCCGGCGTTCGGATGCAGAGGAGCGAGCAGCGCAGAGGCACGCGGCAGGTCCCCCTCTGATTGTGCGATACCCGCTTGGGTTACAACGATATCGAGGTCGTCGGGTGTGATATTGAGAACTTGATCAAGCTTGCCCAAGGCATCGGGGAAACGACGAAGGGCCACGTAAGACAAAGCGTGCTGGGTGAGTAGAAAAACGTTGCGCGGGTCGAGCCGCTCGGCCTGCTTGAAGCACGTCTCGCTTATGTCCCACTGGCCTCGTCTCCGGGCGACGTAGGCCAGCGATTCAGGAATGCGGCTGCTATTTGGCAGGAACTGGCGTGCTTGCTCAAAATAACGCACTGCGGTGTCATAATCCTTCAGACACGCGTAGTAGTAAAATCCCTTGGCATGCAGCGCTTCGCCAAGAGTGGGTTGTAAAGCGAGCGCCGTTTCCGCGGCGTTTCGTGCCTCTTCACGAAGGGCGTCCGTTGGTGGAAGATTCGCGGTGAGGTAGCCAAGCGCATCCACATATGACAGCTGCGCCCAACCAAGGGCGAACTTCGGATCCATGTGCACCGCCTCCCTGAGATATTTCTGTGAACCGACGGCGCTGCTAACTGTGGTTCCCGTTTTAAGACTGTAAGCCAGCCCCCGCAGATAGGCATCATAAGCCGCCGGATTGTTTGTCGGTATGGCGGCGATGGCTTGCTCTTCCCGTCCGGTGAGCTGAGCTCGCAGTTGCTCGGCAATTTGCTGCGCGATCTCAGTTTCAACCGCGAATACGTCTGCGACATCGCGATCGTAATGCTCAGCCCAAAGATGTGTGGCAGTCCGCGCATCGATTAGCTGCACCGAAACGCGCAAATGATCTCCCGATTGACCGACACTGCCTTCCACCACGTTGGCGACACCCAATTGCTGCGCGATCTCTTTAAGATTGCGCGTGATGCCGCTCTTGTACTGCATGACGGAAGTGCGGCTGATCACTTTCAGGTCCTTGATCTTCGAAAGGTCCGATAGCAGCTCATCCTGGATGCCTGCCGCAAAAAACGCGTTTTCTTTTTCGGCGCTCAGGTTTTCAAACGGCAGCACGGCGATGCTTTTATCGGGTGGTGAGCTCGTCGTCAGGTTCCGATGCCGGTAAAACGGAAGCGCCAGCGCAAGAGCAGAGACTAACAGTACGAGAGCGATGGGCGATCGTGTCCAGCGCAGCCATAACGGCGCCATGGTGGAGCGCTCCAACTCGCCCTTAAAGTCCAGTTTGTGGCGTAGATTCTTGAGCGCGTCAAGCACCTCGTGTGCGCTTTGATACCGTTCCTCGCGATTTTTGCGCAGCGTCTTGCTGATGACCTGCTGAAGCTCAGCCGGAACTTGCCCGATATCACTCGTGAGCGGCGGTGGCTCCCTGTCCAGGATCGAAGTCATTACCTCTTTTGGTGTGTCGCCCATGAATGGTTCATGTCCCGTCACCATTTCGTAAAGGACTACGCCGAGACTCCAGATATCGGTCCTCTTATCGACCGCCGTGCCAACCGCCTGTTCCGGCGACATGTAACGAACGGTTCCGAGTACCAAGCCGACATTGGTCTCAACTAACAAGAGCGCTTCATCTTTCGGCATCGTCACGGGTAATTCCTGTTCGGCAAGCTTGGCAATCCCGAAGTCGAGCACTTTCACATATCCGTCTGGCCGGAGCATGATGTTCTCCGGTTTGATGTCGCGATGGACAATCCCGGCTTGATGCGCGGCGGCGAGTGCGCTTGTCAGTTGGATAGCGACGTCAACAGATTCACTCAACTGCATCGGTTCGCGTTTCAGATGTTCCCGCAGCGTCTCGCCTTCGATTAGTTCGCTGGCTATGTAATGAACCGAGTGATCCTCGCCGATCTCGTAAACCGTCAGGATATTTGGATGATTGAGCGCAACCACTGCGTGTGCTTCTTGTTGAAAGCGCTTCAGGCGCTCGGTGTCACCGGTAAAGCGCGCAGGTAAGAGTTTGAGCGCGGCCTTGCGGCCTGCTATTATGTCGATGGCTAGATAGACTTCACCCATCCCGCCAGTGCCGATCGATTCACAAATTTTGTAGTGGCCAATCGTCTGACCAACGAGCAACTTAGCTTGCCTATTTTCAATAATCTTGGTCGCCAGACCAACAGCCGATCTTTCTATAAACCGGCCCGCTCGTTGATCTGAAGTCAGAAGCGCTTCAACTTTACGGCGCAAAGCCTCATCGCATTCACAGGCTGCATCTAAGAACGCGCTGACTTGCTCGGGCTCTTGTTCCACTGCCGCAAGAAAGATTTCCTCAATTGTTTGGAACCGCGCTGGGGTCATGACTTGAGAACGTGATTCGTTAAGTAAGTGTTACATCGCTACATCGGAGCCGCTCTGCCAAGCATTTTAACGCTTCAACGGTTCAACGATTTACCTGGTTAAACCATTCGTCATTGGAGCTTCGTCATTTTCCGTTAGGTCGCGTTCTGCAATTCCGTATACAGCCATGCCTTGGCAACTCTCCAGTCGCGCCTCACCGTCACAGGTGAGATCTTCAGCACTTCCGCCATCTCATCGTAGCTGAGCCCGCCAAAATATTTCAGCTCGACTACTTCAGCTTTTCTGGAGTCGAGTGTGGCCAGTCTTTCCAAGGCCTCGTGCAGATCGACAATCTCCTTTGACTCCTCCGGTGAGACCAGCGCCGCTTCGTCCAATTCTACCTTGAGCGCACCGCCGCCGCGTTTTTGGGATCCTTGACCCCTGGCATAGCTGACCAGGATTCGGCGCATCGCCCGGGCGGCCAAGGCGAAGAAGTGGGCGCGGTTTTGCCAGCGTGGATTGGTTTGATCTGCGAGGCGCAGATAAGCTTCGTTGACCAGTGCCGTCGCTTGCAGTGTGTGGTCGGGACGTTCTGCGCCCATCTGGCGATGGGCGAGGCGTCGGAGTTCCTCATAGACGAGCGGCGTTAATTCCGCGAGGGCAGCATCGTCGCCGTCACTCCATCGCGTGAGGAGCTCCGTCACTCTCTGCTCAGAGACCGAAGCCGTATCCATAAAGACCTCCTTTTCATAGCCTACCACCCCGAAAAAGTTTCTGCACGTCCAAACGTCTCAAAAAAATTTCAATTCAGATGATCACTTTGATCGCTCTTTCGCGCCTTATCCCAATGAGAGGAAACAGAATCATGAAAAACAAACTGAGAAATCTAAACATTACCAAACACCGCATGCGAGTCGCTCTGCTACTCGTGTTAGCGACTTCCATTATCGGCCTTGCGCCAGGCTTTTCGACTAGTGCACGGGCTGGTTCATTTAGCATCAACGACGTTTCGGGAAACTACGTTTGGCACGCCGAAGG
>JBBQHV010000043.1:0-10395 GCA_038324295.1 Chthoniobacterales bacterium | reverse complement strand
CGTCTCGTCAGCATAAAAATCATCCCCGCGATCGCGGCGCCGACGATAAGTCCTATGAGTCCAATAAGACCTATGAATAAGGGATCCACGTTTAGCGATTAACAGGGCAACGCCGCGTCCGCAAGCGAGCCCGTAGCACAGTCCGTCTCGGCTGTGGGGCGACCGAGCATCTTGCCCGGTCAATCAAACACCGGGCGAGACGCCCGGTGGCCCCACAGGCAGGATGCCTGTGCTACATCGCCCGGCTCGTGGCTAGAAAGTCAGACGGAAGCCGCCATAAGCGGCCCGACCGAGCGCGGGGAAGCCGAAGACTTCCGCGTAGTGCTCGTTCGTCACGTTATCGACCCGGGCGAAGATCGTGAGGTGCGGGTTCACCCGGTATTCCGCGGAGAAATTCGCGAAGGAGTAATCTTCGATGTCGAAATTGGGGCCGCCGAAATTCAGCTCCTCTCGCGCGTTGACCCATTTCGCTTCCGCGGTCGTGCGCAGTTTACCGAACCAGAGATAGGAGGCGGCGACGTAAACTTCCTGGCGCGGACGACGCGGCAGACGCGCCCCGGGCAGTTGAGAAATGTCTTCGCTGCCGGTGTTTTTCGCCTCGAGATAGGTGTAGCTCGCGCTGAAACGCAGATCGGTGACGGGGCGAATTTCCACCTCCGTTTCGACTCCCTGGGTGCGGGCGGAGCCGAGATTGAGGGTGTCGAAGAGCCCATTGAAGCCGATCAAATTCGTTAGGTCATTGTGAAAATAGGTGGCTGAAAGTTTGATCCGATTGTTCCAGGCGAATTGTTCGAGGCCGATCTCCCAGCCGAGATCTTCTTCCGGATCGAGATTGAAGTTATTGCCAAAAATCTTGTCCTGGCTGCTCGGCGGGCTGAATCCGGTCGCGACACTGGCGTGCACGACCGTGTGCGTCGGCGCGACGCGATAACTGCCGGCGACGCGATAGGTGGCGATCCCGCCGAATTGATTGAAGTCGTCGTAGCGCCCGCCCGCGACGAGGTTCAGCCCGGTGACAGGCGTCGCGCTCACCTCGAGATAGACCGCGCGCTCCTGCGTGTGATCGCTGATAAAAGTCGGCTGCGGGCCGAAGATCTGCGAGACGAAAGGCCGTTCCTGGCCGGCATCGACGTCGCTGAAGAAAAGGCCGGAAGTGAACGTGAGCCACGCTACGGGCCGGAAGTTGTTTTGATAATCAATCGTCAGGCGTTGGAAAAGCGCGCGAGTCGGGCCGACGAAGCCGTCCTCGTTTGGATCGTTCAGCTGGCGCTCATGATCATAGGCGACGACGAGCTTGTGCTCCCATTGATCGGAGGGACGCCAGTCGAGATGCGGGGCGATCAGCCAGCGTTCGGTGAGGAAGTTGTCGACCGGTTTCGGATCGAAGATCGAGTTGGGATTGCCGGTGTCGGAGAGGGAATAGGTGAAGAGCGTGCTCAAGCGCAGGGTGTCGTTAGGCGACCAGCCGACGTTCGCGACTGCGCTGCTCAGGCGGTACTGGTTGTTCGGCCGGGCGTTTTCCGTCTCGAGGCGGCTCGCGCCTAACGAGTAATCGAACTGGCCATATTTCCCGGAGCTGCTGAGCGCCTCGCGAAAGGTGTCGTAGCTGCCGCCTTCGAGACTGAGCGAGGTTTCCGGCGTTTCCTCTCCCTGTTTCGTGAAAAGCTGTATCACCCCGGCGAGCGCGCGCGGTCCGTAGACCGTGCTCTGCGGGCCGCGGACGACTTCGATGCGCGCGATGTCGTCGACGGTGAGATCGGCAAAATTAAAGGCGCCCTGCAGACCCTGATTGATCGGGACGCCATCGATCAGGACCTGGGTGTGCTCGCTGCGCAGACCGCGGGTGAAAACCGAGGTGAGTTGGCCGGCTGATCCAGTTTGGACGACGGAGAGACCGGGCACCTGACGGAGGGCGTCGCTCACTCGCTCGGTTTGTTTTGTCTCGAAATCCTCGGAGGTGATGACGCTCACGCTGGCCGGGGCTTCGTCTTCCGGAAGTGGCAAACGCGTCGCGCTGATGACGAGCTCGGCGGTTTCGGGTGAGTCTTGCGCGTGCGCCGCACCTAACGAACTCCCGAGAACAATCAACGCAATGAACCAGAACTCCGGGGAGAGAGAGCGCCTCGCGTGCTGGTGCTGGCGCCTCGCCAGCACGAACTTTTTTTTTCGGGCTCGTTCTCGAAGCAGCCGCCCCCGACCAATGCTTTGCGGGGAGGCCCCGCAAAGAGCTCGCCACAGGACGAGTCCGTCCGACCGGCGGACACGCGAGGCGCGTGCGCTCCTCAGAGCGTGCGGCCACGCCGCAGGATCATTCAACGTTAACATGACAAGTTACCTCCATTGATTGAGAGGCGGACTCGTCACCTGCCGGCAGTTCATCCACGACTCTCATTCTTCTTTTTCGCGAAGAAGTTTTGTCGCGCCGGCCCGCACACGCGGCGGCACGAATGAGGTGGAGCGGGCAAATATTCTGGCTCCTGGCTTCTGAAGAAGTTGAGAGTTTTTAGTTGAGAGACCGGAGAAGCGCGCTTGCGTCTTTCTCTCAACTCTCAACTCTCAGCTCTCAACTGGCTTCCTCCTTCTTCCCGCCTTCACCGCCGCCCCGCGCTTGCGGGACTAACGATTGGCTCATGAGAAGTCGTATCCAGTTACAGCAGCGCAACTGCTCCCGGTTCACACGGGATTTCTCGCGCCGATCCACTGATTCAAACTCGCAAAGAACTGCCGCTCAATTAGCGGCTTGCGCTTCTCCGCTCAAGATTTATTTGTCAGCCTCTCGCACTGCCGCTGCTCCCGTCGTGAAAGAAACGCCCAACAACCTGCTCGTCACCGGAGGCGCGGGTTTCATCGGCTCCAGTCTCACGCTCGCCTTGCAGGAGAAATTTCCCGAGGCGCGCCTCACGGTGATCGACGATTTTCGTTCGGGCGATTTCAAGAATCTGCGCGGCTTTCTTGGCGACGTGGTGGCGCAGGACCTCGCCAAGCTCGATTGGCGGAGGCAGTTTGGGAATGAAAAGTTCGACGCGATTTTTCACCTCGCCTCGATCACCGACACGACCAATCACGACCAATTCGAGCAGGTGCACGACAACGTTGAGGGCTTTCGGCGCTTGCTCGCTTTCGCCCGGCCTGACAAGACACGAATTGCCTACGCGTCGTCGGCCGCGATCTACGGCGCAGCCAGCGGCGTGAACGCGGAAGCGGACAAAGCCGCCCCGGCGAATGTTTACGCTTTTTCGAAGGCGATCATGGATAACCTCGCCCGGGGCGCGGCGGCCGACGACCCGGAGTGGAAGATCGTCGGCCTGCGTTACTTCAACGTTTACGGCCCACGGGAAGCGCACAAAGGCGTGCCCGCGAGCATGGTGCTGCATCTCTCCCGCCAGATGAAGGAGGGAAAACGGCCGCGCATTTTCAAGCACGGCGAGCAGAAGCGCGATTTCGTTTACGTGAAGGACATCGTACAGGGAACGCTGCGCGCGCTGGAGGCGAAGGAGAGCGGGATTTACAATCTCGGCTCGGGCGAGGCGCGCTCGTTCAACGAGTTGATCACGGTCCTCAATCAGTCGTTAGGCACGGATTTCGAACCGGAGTATTTCGATAATCCGCACTCCCACTATCAGAATCACACCGAGGCCGATCTGACCAATGTGCGGAAGTCGTTAGGCTACGAGCCGCAGTTTCCGCTGGAAAAAGGCGTGGCTGATTACATGCGCTGGCTCTACCCCGCCCGACCAAAATTACCCAAAGAATGAAAGCCAGACGACGCTCAAAAAGCCCGGAAGAGATCAATGCCGCGCTCGCGACAAAAAAAGGTCCGGTTTCGAAATTCATCGCGCAGAATTATCGCCACTTTAACGCCGCCGCCTTGCTCGACGCCGCGAAGGGCTACGAGGCGCACCTCGCCGCCGGCGGCAAAATGCTGATGACGCTCGCAGGCGCCATGTCGACCGCCGAGCTCGGCATTTCCCTGGCGGAGATGATCCGTCGCGACAAGGTGCACCTGATCGTCTCTACCGGCGCGAACCTCGAAGAAGATATTTTCAATCTCGTCGCGCACGACCACTACGAGCGGGTGCCGCACTACCGGCAGCTCACGCCCAAGGACGAGGAGCAATTGCTCTCCCGACACATGAATCGCGTGACCGACACGTGCATCCCGGAGATGGAAGCGATGCGGCGGATCGAGAAGGCGGTGCTCGAAGAGTGGATCGCGGCCGACCGCGCCGGAGAGCACTATTTTCCGCACGAGTTTATCTACAAAATTCTTCGCAGCGGTAAGCTGAAGAAGAGCTTTCAGATCGATCCGAAGCATTCCTGGATGGTCGCGGCCTGCGAAAAAAATCTGCCCATCGTCGTGCCGGGCTGGGAGGATGCGACGCTCGGTAACATGTATGCGGCCGCGGTGATCCGCGGTGACGTGCGGAACGTCCACACGGTCCGCACGGGCATCGAATACATGACCTGGCTGGCCGACCACTACACGAAAAACGCGAAGAAGCTGCGCAACCAAGAGGGCTCAATCGGTTTTTTCCAGATCGGCGGCGGCATTGCCGGCGATTTCCCGATCTGCGTCGTCCCGATGCTCCACCAGGATCTGGAGCGCACCTCGGTGCCGCTCTGGGGTTACTTCTGCCAAATCAGCGATTCAACGACGAGCTACGGCAGCTACTCTGGCGCCGTCCCGAACGAGAAGATCACCTGGGGCAAGCTCGCGCCTTCGACCCCGAAGTTCCTGGTCGAAAGCGACGCCACGATTTGCGCGCCTCTGATCTTCGCCTGGGTGCTCGGCCAGTAAGAAACACGATCAGCGAGCAGCCCGCGCGTCACCCTTCCCAGAAAAACTCCGTCGGCCGCTCCATCTCCACCGAGAGACTGCGATGGACGGGACAACCGAGCGCCGTCTTCTCGAGCAGCTCGCGCTGCGGATGATCGGCCGGCAACGGGATATGCACCTCGGTCGTTAGGCGGCCGATCCGGCGCGGCGCGTCCGCCATTGCCTTTTGCACCTGCACGGTCATGCCGCGCAACTCGACCCCATGGCGCTC
Organism: Chthoniobacterales bacterium; assembly: GCA_038324295.1. Taxonomy (GTDB): domain Bacteria; phylum Verrucomicrobiota; class Verrucomicrobiia; order Chthoniobacterales; family UBA10450; genus Palsa-1392. The sequence goes on along the minus strand of JBBQHV010000043.1, from coordinate 5,347 downwards.
GGCCACGATCGCCATCGTCGTGGCGATGCAGGTGCCGAGCGCCGTCGCGACCAGGTCGGTCGGAGAAAACGCTTCGCCTTTCCCCTGATTATCGGTCGGCGCATCGGTCTCGATTTTCGCGCCGGAAGGACCGTGCACGGCGTTGGTGTGAAGGCCGCCGGTGTATTCGATGGAAATACTGACCATGCCCGAGTATCCGGCTCCAGATCGCAACACGCAACGGCTCTTAAGAGAGCGGCGCGAGCAAATAAACCGCCGCCAGCGCGACCAAAAAATACGGCACGAGCGTCCCTGCGCCGGGGTAATCCTTCGCCATTCGCTGGCCGAAAAAGAGGGCGAGGATGGCGATCGCCGAGAGGAGCGCGCCATAGAACGCGATCATCGACGAACCCCGAACCAGAACCACGACGCAGCCGATCGCGCTCACCGTTCCGGCCGCCAGCTCGAGCACCGTGAGGACCAGCACCATCGGACCGACCAGGCTACGCAGCGGACTTTTCGCGAAATGTCCGCTGAGCCACTCCAGATTCCCACGATGGTCGAGCACCTTGTCGATTCCGGATTGGAGAAAAAGAATGGCCAGAAAAGCCGAAACGAACGCTTGAAGAAGAGGGAGTGCGCCGCCGTAAAAGTGAAGAATGGGCATGCCGCGATACTACCACGGGGCGTCAAACCCGTCTCGGCGCGGCGCGGCGCGCGGCGGACGAATTAAGCCTTGCGTGGCTGGAGGGCGTGGACATTATTGCACTCCGCCAAATTGCACTCCGCCAAATCTGGCGGGTTGCGGGTGTAGCTCAGTGGTAGAGCACCTCCTTGCCAAGGAGGACGTCGCGAGTTCGAGTCTCGTCACCCGCTCTCTCCTTTCCTCCGCGATTCGGGGACGTTGACCTCGAGTTCAATAGGCATCATGATGTCTGGATGAGAACCACCCTGACGCTCGATCCCGCGGTGGCCGCTGAAGCGCGCCGAGCCGCGGCCAAATTGCGCAAGCCCTTTAAGGAAGTGATCAACGGCGCTCTTCGGATTGGCCTTGAAGAGATGCTGTCGCCTTCCGTGGCCCGACCCTACCGGACGAAACCGCGGCCGCTGGGACTACGGGAAGGCTACAGCTATGACAACATCAGCGAGCTTCTCGCCCTCGGGGAGGGCGAGGATCACGCATGACCCTGCTCGATACCAACCTCCTCCTCTACGCCGAGGACAGCCTTTCGCCGAGGCACAAGACGGCGCGTGACTGGGTGGATGCGCAACTGAGCGGAGCGGAACCAATTGGGTTCTGCTGGCCGGTGCTGACGGCTTTCATTCGCATCGGGACTAACGCCCGCCTCCATAAACGCCCGCTCACGTTGTCGGAAGCGATCTCCCGGGTCCAAAGTTGGCTCGATCAACCTTGCGCGCGCATCATCACGCCGACGGAACAACACTGGTCTCTTTTCCAACGAATGCTGCGCGCCGGGGCCGCGGCAAATCTGGTCCCGGATGCACACCTCGCAGCGCTGGCGGTGGAGCATAACTGCACCCTCGCTTCTGCCGACGCCGATTTCGCCCGATTCCGTGGTCTCAAGTGGATCAATCCGGTCGCAGATTAGTGGAGGGTCGAGCTACGCGGCGTTGGAGAACTCCCACGGTTTTCCGGCTGGTGGCTCGACTTTCTCGGCAAAAAGTTGAATCCAAAACCTGCCCCGGCCGCATCCCATAGCAAAAGAACCATTATGAAAACATTCATCGCCAGCACTTGTGGCCTGCTTTTCTTCGCTCTCGGCGCCTTCGCGCAAAACCCACCGCCCCAGCCGCCGCAGCCGCCCCCGCCTTATCCGCCGACGGCGACGCCATTTCCGACCCAGCCTCCGAGCTACCCCACGGCTACTCCCTTCGTGCCCACGGCGACGCCTTTTGCCACTCCCACACCTGCTCCGGTCGCGACTCCGACCCCAGGCAACAGCGTCACTCTCACCGTGACCTCTTCCTCCACTCCGAGTCCCGACGATCAGATCGACAGCGCCATTGAGAAGAAAATCCGCAAGCACTTCGACTTTTCGACCGATAAACATCACTACAACGTCGATGACGATACAGCCTGGATGGCGGTCCCGATCGTTTTTATCGTCTTCCTCGCCATCTTCGGCATGCCCGTCCTGATCGTAGCCACGATCCTCTATTTCAGCTTCTCGAAGAACCGCGCGATGCACAAAACCGTCCGCCTCATGGTCGAGAAAGGACAGCCCGTGCCCGAGTCACTCCTCAATCCCCCGCCGGTCGTGAGGCAGCGCTCCGATCTCCGCCGCGGTATCAAGTGGGCCCTCGTCGGCCTCGGCGTGATGATCTTCTTCGGCGCCTGCAACGACTGGGAAGGCGGCGCCTGGAGCCTCGGCATCATCCCGTTCCTCATCGGTGTCGGCTACATCATCTTTTGGCGGCTCGACATCAGCAAGGATGAGGTCGCGGTTAAAGACCAGATCGTGAAAGAAGACACTTCCCCTAAGGTGTAATCTCATGGCGTGCCGCTTACAGATGCCGATCTCGTCGCACGCGTTCTGGTCGATGACGACCACCACGCTTTCGCCGAGCTGGTGCGGAATCACCAGTCCGCCGTCCGCGGACTCCTCCGCCAGCTCACCCGGAGCGATCTCGCCCTGGCCGACGATCTCGCGCAGGAGACTTTCCTCCGCGCCTACAAACACATCGGCAGCTTTCGGGGCGAGGCGAAATTTTCCACCTGGCTCTACCGTATCGCCTACAACTGTTTTCGTGAGAACGCGCGCAAGCGCAAAGAGCTGGTCGGCGTCGACGAGACCCTGCTCGAAGCCCAGCAGGATCCGCAGACCACGGACCCGGCCTTAAGGCACGATCTCATGCATGCGCTCCAACTTCTGCCTTTGCACGAGCGCTCGGCGATTTTGCTTTGTTGCCAGAACGGCTTGTCGCACGACGAAGCCGCCCGCGTCCTCGACATCCCGCTCGGCACCGTGAAAACGAATGTCTTGCGCGGACGGGAGAAATTGAAGAAAATGCTGGCGGACTGGGGACCTTCCTGACCATGAACGAAGAGCTGCAAGAAAATTGGCTGGATGCGCGCTTGCGCGAGGAGGCGCCGTATATCGACGATGCCGGCTTCACCGCTCTCGTCGTTCAAAAACTGCCGGCGCAACACGGCGCGCGGAATTCTTTCCGCGGAGCGGTTCTGCTCAGCATGACCTTGCTCGCCTGCGTCGTGACCTACTTCGCCTCTGGTGGCGGACACTTTTTGGTTTCGGCGGTCGATACTCTGGTCACCTGGCCACTCTGGATGGTCTGCACGGTCGCGATTTTCTGTGGAATCATCGGGACGGCGGTTGCAGCCGGCGCCGCCTGGTTTCAGGTGCGCGAGCAGACGTTGTAGCCGGGGGCGTTGACCCCGGCTGGTCTGGCGCGAGGCCAAGCTCTCTCCCCGCCGGGGTCACCGCCCCCGGCTACAACTGAAAGCAGCGCTGCGCCGCCTCCACATCGCGCCCGATCTGCGCCCGAAGCGCCGCGAGATTCTCGAATTTCTGCTCCGGTCTGAGATAACGCAGGAAGCGCACTTCGACGTCCTTCCCGTAAATGTCGCGATCGAAGTCGAAGAGGTGCAGTTCCAGGACGCGACTCGGCGACCCTCCCGCAACCGTCGGGCGCACCCCGAGATTCACCACTCCGCGCAACCGCTTGCCTTCGAGCTGCGCCTCCGCCGCGTAAACGCCGTTAGGCGGGAACTGCTCGCTGTGCGCGCTCAGGTTGGCGGTGGGAAATCCGAGACTCCGGCCAAGGTGTTTGCCGCTTTCGACCGTCCCCAGAATCGTGTATTCGCGTCCCAGCATTTTCGTCGCGGTCGCGAAATCGCCCGCCTCTACCGCGCGGCGAATCGCGGTGCTGCTCACGATCGTTCCCTCGGAAGTGACCGGCTCCACCCCGACGACATGAAAATCGTGCTCCGCTCCCAATTTCTTCAGGAGCGCGAGGTTGCCGGCGCGGTTTTTTCCGAACGACCATTCCTGGCCGACGCAAATCTCGCGCAGAGGTTTCGCTGCCGTGACCAGCTGCCTAACGAACTCCTCCGGAGCGGTCGAAGCCAGTTCGCGATCAAATTTCAAAACGAGCAAATGCGAAACGCCGAGCTCGCGGATGAGCGCGATCTTGTGCTCGGTGGCGGTGAGGAGGCGCGGGCTTTCCTGCGGGCGGAGAAATTTCGCCGGATGCGGATCGAAGGTCACGACCACCGCCGTCCCACCCGCTTCCGCGGCATGCTGCACAGCCGTAGAAATGACCGCCTGATGCCCGAGATGAACGCCGTCGAAGACGCCGATCGCGAGAAAAAGAGGACCCGGAATCTTCGCCAGTTCCGGAATCGATCGCAGAATTCGCATCATGTCGGCGCAGGGAGGTTTCAACAGAAGATAACGAAGAAAACAAAGGATTGATAGACGGGTGCGGAGCCTTTGATTCGCCCCTTCGTTACCTTCGTTATCTTCTGTTAAGTCCTCAGGCGCCGCGCATCCGGGAGACTTCCGGGAGCGTCAGGATTTTCTCCAGGATATCGACCGGCGGCGCGTTCCTGATCTCATCGACCGTGACCGCGCGGGCGAGATCGAAACGGCCGGAGCGCGTCCGCCGCAGTTCCTTGAGGTGCGCGCCGCAGCCGAGCTCCGCGCCGATGTCGTGCGCGTAGGTGCGCACATAAAAGCCCTTGCTGCAAAGCACGGTGAAATCGATTTCCGGCGCCGCGATCCGGTCGATCGCGTAGCGATAAACGTGCACGAGGCGCGGCTCGCGCTCGACCGTTTTTCCCTGGCGGGCCAGCTTGTAGAGCGGCACGCCGCCCTGCTTGATCGCCGAGACCATCGGCGGCATCTGGTAAAAATCGCCGCGGAACTTGTCGAAAGCCGCGCGCACCATTTCCTCGTTCAGCTCCGGCACCGGGCGTTCCTCGATCACCTGCCCGGCGCGATCCTGCGTGTCCGTGCTTTGGCCTAACGACAAGGTGCCGACGTATTCCTTGTCTTCGCTCATGATCAAATCCTGGATTTTCGTTCCGCGGCCGAGGGTGAGAATGAGGAGGCCGGTCGCGATCGGATCGAGCGTGCCGCACTGGCCAACCTTCTTGATCTGAAGTTGTCGCCGCACGAGCGCGACGACATCGTGCGACGTCATCCCGGGGGCTTTGTCGACGAGCAGGACTCCGTCGGGCGTGGCGGTCAGGGACATGGATATTTCGTTGAAGCGATAAAGCGATGAAGGGTTGAAGCGAAAACGCGCGAAATCATAAACGCTTCAACTTTTCAACGCTTCAACTCTTCAACACTGGCCACCGCAGCTGCGGTCACGCGCTGAGCTA
>JBBQHV010000042.1:0-10564 GCA_038324295.1 Chthoniobacterales bacterium | reverse complement strand
CGCCGCCAACTCCACCGCGCGTCGCCCCTCGCGAATGCCTTTTGCTTTGCGCCCCAGAAAAGCATCGATCAAGCCGAGATTGCATCACCTTGGGATGCGGTCCCTCCCCGAAAACTTCCGCGGGCAACTCGGCGAGAAGTCGCATGAAGCTTCGCTCGCGGTGGCCCGGGGCGGCGATCGCGCCGGCATTGAGCGCGCGCTTCTGACCGCCCGAGCGGAGATCGAGAAACTGCGGGCAGCCTCGCCCAACGAATACCAACTTTGGATCAAGGGTCGAGAGAAACTCCGGCGGCGCCGCGCCACCTGCCTGCTCCATCCTTTCCCAAAAGCGAATGCTTTCCTCCGGATCGTAACCGGCGCGGGCCATATACATCAGGCCGATCTCGTCCTATGTCGAATCCCTCGCGCCTGACCGCTAAAACTTTTTGTTGAAGGCGACGTAGTAGTAGCGATTGCGAATCGAGTAAAGCGACGTGTCGTAATTGTCGCTAAGCGCGCCTAAGACGGTGGGCGGATTGCGATCGAAGGCGTTGTTCACGCCTACAGTCAGCTTCGTTCCAGATAACAGTCGTTGCCACAAAGTGTTGCTGTCTGCGCCTGGAGAGGCCGCCGTCTCTGCAACCGTTCCGTTCTTTGAAAGGTCGGGGCCGGCAACGGCTTGTATCTCCGTTTTTTTGAACTCATAACTCAACTGCAGGTCCAGTGTAATGTAATCCGAGACGCGGCGGTAAATGTCGTATTGGGGATTTGTCGCAGTTCCTCCGACGACGTTCGCTGCGGCAAGAAATGACGAATTGTCATTAAACGAGCCGATGTAATTAACCGTGGAAGTGAAATCGAATCCCTTCCACTGCCACTCGCCGCGCAGATATCCCTTGTGATAAGGGATCGCGCCCGGCGCCAGTGGGATGCTGCTCGTGAAATTGCCCAGAAAGCTGGTGCTCCCTACTCCGACGAAGGGTTCCGCTTTCCAGGTAAAGAAATAGTTATAGCCGGTCGAGACGGTAAATGTGCCCCAGACCGGCGTGGGAATTTGGTAGGTTGCGGTGATGTCCATGCCATTGACCAAACGCTTGCTCGCATTCTGATTTGCGATTTCGACGGAAATGATTTCACCGGTCTGTGGGCCGCCGGGACCAGCCGCGCGCTGAATGAACTGAGCGAAAGGCGCGTCAGGTCCGCCGCCGGCGTTTCCATTCGCCGTGATCGCCAAATCGGAAAAAGAGAAGGGATCGAGGATCACGTTCGTGGTGTAAACCTGATAGAAATCCACCGTCGTGGTGAAACCAGGAAGAACCTTCGGCGTATAAACCAGGCCGGCGGTGTAGGTCTCGGTTTTCTCCGGCGTGAGCTTCGGGTTGCCGCTGACAAAGATGCCATTGACCGGCTCGGTGGCAAAACCGAGGAGCGGATCAAAGACAATCGGGAAGCCTTGGGTGGGACGGTCGAAAAGTTGTGCCGGTGAAGGCGACAGGAACGACTTACCGTAGGAAGCGCGCAGCGTCAGGTCAGCGAACGGCTGATATCTCAGATCTATTCGCGGGGTTCCCCCGTTGTCAAAGTTCGCCCGCGTCCCGAAGAGCTGGTCGCTGTCCTTAAACTCCTCATAGCGGTAAGCCACTCCCAACTCGAGCGCGCGCAGGCCGGTGATGTTCAAGGTGGAGGTGACAAAAGGAATGGTGAGTTCGCCAAAGATCGAGTGGACCTCTTGTTTGTATTTACTCGGGAGGAGTTGGTTGAAACCGAGCTGATCGCCCCCTGCCAGCACTGGGTCGGGAACCTGTTCGCTTCGGCTCTGGCGATACTCAGCGCCAATGTTAAAGCCGACTCCTCCCTGGTAGAGCCTTGGGAAAAGATTGCCGTTGACTTTCGCGTCGACCAGATAGTCTCGCGAGTAACGATAGGAATGTCCGAGATAGGACGCGCGTTGCGCCGCCGCCGCGTTATCGTAGGAAGCGGTCGCGCCCGTCGGAACCCCGTTCAGGTAAGTGGGGACGGTGCCACTAAGAGGCGCAGCCTGACCGATGAATGGATCGAAATTACCGGCGATGATCTCCTGGTAGATCCCTCCCCGAGTGGCGTCGCCCGAGTCGGTTTCCAAGTAATCAGCGCGCTCGTAAACCAGGCCGGCATCGTAACCGAGATAACTCAGGAAATCATTGCCCTGGGGCGAGAACTCGCCTTTCACTCCGGCGACGTAGCGATAGAAGTCGTAGTCGAAAAAGCTGCGCCGGTTATTCAGCTCCTGAACCAGACGATAGAATAACCGGACGAGGTCATCCCCGAAGGGGTTAAAAGGGCTGTTCTGGATGATGGCTATTTGCGCGTCGTCCGAGTTATTGAGCGAGCCATTGAGTAGTCCATTGGCATCGCGCCCGTTAAAAATTCCCAGCGACGCATTCCGATAGCGGGATTGAGGAATGATAACCGGGGCCGGGGCGGTGCCATTGTCCTGCTTGGTCTTGGCGTAAAGTAGATCGCCATAAAGTTGCAGGCCCTCGCCGAACACTTTGTAGGTTCCAGTTACGAAATAGTGGTACTTCTCCACTCCGGGGATGGCGGGTGTGAAGGCGCGGAAATTGAACCTTGCCGGGTCCTGGTCGAAATCGAACGCTCGATAGGATGCAGCGCTGGGGGCATTGTCGGTCGGATCGATCACGACCAGTGGCCCTAGCCCGGCCACCACGGCGCGGCCGGAAAATTGAAAGCTGTTGAGATTAAAACCGCCCAGGTTGGTGAGATCGGCAGTTTTGGAAATTTCCCGATCGCGTGCGTAGATGCTTTCTCGATCGTAGTACTCGGCCGCCACCGCGATCGCCACTTTATCCGTTGCTACTCCACCCCGGATATAACCCTGCAAAACGTGGGCGTCATGGTCGGTGGTGTTGCCATAAAGCAGATTGATCTCAGCGCCCTGATAAGGTTGCTCACCAGGGCCATTCAGAAGGATGAAGTTCACGACCCCGGCGACGGCATCGCTTCCATAGATGGCGGACGCGCCATCCTTCAGCACTTCACTGCGGGCGAGCGCGCCGATGGGAATGGCGTTGACGTTGGTAAATCCGAAAGCGCGCCGCCCGTTGATCAGGATAAGGGTATTGCTCGCTCCGAGCGCGCGCAGATTAATGAAGGCCTGGCCGTCGCCTCCATTCGAGTCGTTTTCGGTCGCGGTGGTGCCGACAAAGGAAGGAAGCTGGCGCAAACCTTCCACCGGCGTGTTTGCTCCCTGTTTTTGCAATACGTCGGCCGTGTAAACGGTTACCGGCAAAGGCGACTCCGTTTCCGCCGTCGGAATGTAGGAGCCGGTGACAATGATGCGTTCGGTCTCGGCCACAGGCGCCGGCGTGGAGAAAGCCATCTGGGCGGAGGCGGCCGACGCGAGGGCGCAAGAGATTCCCATGGCGCCTAACCAACTCCAGGGGATGGATGGTTTTCTGATGGGAAGTTCCTTTCGCCGACTCTCCGAGCTTTAATAGAACATATGGGGATTCACAAGCATTTTTCGTAAGACGCGCTTCCAGTCTGTCTCGTCATGCGGGAATCCTTGCCTGCGTGTTTCTCGACGCTGCGGGCTGGAAGTCCGTGCGACCCGACAGCCGGGACTCCTGCGTTACGTCGCGGCGTTCGCCAGCTGACAATCGCAATCAGTAGATCGTTTTCGGCTCTGGGCCGGCGAGAATCTTCTGGAAACGCGGATCCTTGCGCAGCGGGTCCCACTCCCAGCGCACCTTCAGCTCGGCCAGCGTCATGTTGTAGATTGTTCCGTACGAGAGCCCGGCAGGTATGGTCAGTAAATGCTCGATCAACTCGATTGCCTGGTCCGATTCACCGGTCCGCGCGTAGATCAAAGCGAGGGCCGCGGAAGCATCGCTCTTTTCCAGCGGATCGACCGAAGCTATTTCAATCGCGCGTCGTGCCTCGCGAATGGCGTCATCTTTCCGCCCCAGAAAAGCGTCGATCAATCCGAGATTGAAATATAAGTAGTTATCGTTAGGCGAAGCGGCCCTCAGCTTCTCGATTTCCTCCCGCGCGGCCAGGAGCGTGCGCTCGACACTGGCACGGTCGCTGCCGCGCGCCACGGTGAGCAAAGCTTCCCGCATTGCCTTTGGATGGGAATCGCCCTCGAGGGATTTCGCGGACAAAGTACGGAGCAGTTGTTCCGCATTGACAAAATCGCGCTTGAGCATCGCGAATTGGAATTGCCAATAGATGTATTCCTCTCGCGTGTCCTGGTCGCCGCCAGTGGGAGCCTCCGCCAACACCTGCTTGAGCGGGTCGATGTTTCCAGTTAGCCGGAATTTGTCAAAGGCGTTGGCATATCTTGGGGTTAGTGGGGAGGAAGGCAGAACTGCCAGCAGTCGGTCTCGCGTGCGGATTGCTGCGGGCCAAGCTCGCACCGAGCGCAGGGTCGTCGCGAGCAAGAACAAGCCGTTGCTATCGCGGGGATCCAAAGTGGCGCCTCGCTCTAGCGCAGCGATTCGTTCGCGAATCTTGTTCTGATGCCTGTAAATCGATCCGCGAATCTGCCACACCTCCGCCGAATTCGGCAGCAAGGTCTCCGCCTGCGCAAGTTCTGTCAGGGCGCGATCAGAATCTTCTATGGTCATATAATAATATGCCAGTGCCAGTCGGCCCTCGCCCAATCCAGGCCGAAGACGCACGGCCTCTTCAGCCTCAGCGAGGGCTTGTGCCTCGCGGTTCCCTGCGAATCCCTCCTCGGTTTTACTCAAGCGAATCGAAAGCCGGGCGCGCGCGAGAGCGAAGGTGGGATCGAGATCGACCGCTTGTTGATAAAGTTTTGTGGCCGCTTCGTGATCGGCGTTCGAAGCGAAGAATCGAAGCTCCATCTCCCGCGCTCTTAGATAGAGGAGATAGGCCTCCGGGTTCTCCGTCGGTTTGGTCGCGACCACGCTCTTTTCCCGGGGAGTAAGAGTAGCCTGCAGTTCGTGTGCGATCTCGACTGCTACTTCACCTTGCAAAGAAAGCAGATCGGTTACGCCCCGCTCGTAGCGTTGCGACCAAACCTCCCGCTCGGTGCGCGTGTCGACCAACTGCACATTGATGACCACCAACTTGGGCGAACGGCGCACGCTTCCTTCGAGGACGTGAGAGACGCGCAGCGTCTGGCCAATTTCGTGCAGTTTCCCCGCCAACGCCGCTCCGCGATAAGCCATGACCGAGGCGCGGGCGATCACTGTTAGTTCCTTGATTTTGCCCAGACTGGTCAGGACATCATCTTGAATGCCATCGGCGAAAAACGCGTCATCCTTCTCCGCGCTGAGATTTTCAAACGGCAGCACCGCGATCGATTTCTCGTCGAGGGGAACTGGGGGCGGCGTGACCTTCCCTCCTTCCGACGAAGCGACCGGTCCATGCGCCCGCCGGCTTGATTCCATCCAAACCACGAGCGCTCCCAGCGCCAGGACGAGCGCCGCAACGCCGCTCAGCATAATCATCCGCCGGCGGGGAGACGCCGCTCGAGCCCGCTTCAACTTTTCGGGCAAGGCCGGGTTCCCTTCAGTCTCGGTGTAGAGACTAACGAGTGAAAGCCTCACTCCGTGCTTCACCTCGCATTCGCCGAGCGCATGCAGGAGGGGCTGCCAGTGCTGGTATTCCGCCAGGTCATCGGCCGCGCGTTTCGAGAGAAGGATGTGGCCGGCATCGCCGCAATCCATCACCCGCTGCGCCAGATTGATTCCGGCGCCGGTCACGTTCGCGCGCTCATTCACATCGGTCACGGGATGGATTGGTCCGCTGTGAATCCCCATCCGCAGCTGCAGTTCCGGGTGCGCTTTATCCGCGCGACTTAGCTCGAGCGCGCATTGGGCCGGCGCTTCCGGGCTGTTGCGAAAGACGAGCGCCATCCCATCGCCAGTCGCGAGCCGGATTAGTTTCCCTTCCGCCTCCGCCGCGCGGACCTGCTCTGACCCGCGGACCATTTCTTTTAAGTGTTCCAACAACTCGCTCTGCGCGTTGATGAGCAACTTCGAGTAGCCCACGATATCGACGAAAAGGACGTGACCGATTTCGGCTTTAAGGTCAGGAGCCGATTCCGTGGACATGGCGTGGAGGAAGAATACTCCGAATCAACGGCAGTATACCTGCATTAGTAAATCGTCTTCGGCTCCGGGCCGGCGATAATCTTCTGGAAGCGCGGATCGCTTCGCAATGGGTCCCACTCCCAGCGCCATTTCAGCTCGGCCAGCGCCATGTTGTAGACTGCGTCCTCAGTGAGGTCGGCCGGCAAAGTCAACAAATGTTCGATCGATTCGATTGCGAGGTCTGTTTCACCAGTCCGTGCATAAATCAAAGCCAGCCCGGCGGAGGCATCGTTCTCCTGGAGCGGCGAAGTGGACGCCGCCAGCTCGACCCCGCGGCGCCCTTCCCGAATGGCCTCTTCTTTTCGTCCCAGGAATGCGTCAATCAATCCCAGGTTGATATAAGGTTGATAGTCGTTAGGCGACGCGGCCCTCAGCGTCTCGATTTCCTGACGCGCGCCGCTGAGCGCGCGCTCGATCCCGCCGCGGTCGCCGTCGCGGGCCACGGCGAGCAAAGCTTCCTGCATGGCCTTGGGATGGGGATCCTCTGCGAAGACTTCCGCGGGCAATTCCCGGAGAAGCTGTTCCGCGGTCACAAAATCGCGCTCGAGCATGGCGAGTCCGAATTGGAAAGACTTATGCAGATCTGGTGGGTCGGCCTCTCCGTCGGTAGGAGCCTGGGCCAGCTCTTGCTTCAAGGGCTGCAGGCTTCCAGTCCTTCTGACTTCGTCCCACGCCCGGGCGTATTTCCAATGTCGTGGAGAGCGGGGAAGGACGGCTCGGACCCGGTCTGCTGTTCGCTCCGCTTCCGACCAATCGCGCACGTCGCGCAGTGTCATGGCCAGCATGCGTAAGACAGTGACATCGCGTGGGTCCAGGATCTCGGCCCGGCGCAGCGCGGCGATCCTTTCTCCGATCTTGTTCTGTCGCCGGTAAATGGTCGCTCGGATCTGCCATACTTCGGCGGAATTCGGCAGCAACTTTTCCGCCTCCGTCAGTTCCGCGAGCGCGCGATCAGGCTTGTTTGCGCTCCAATAATAATAGGCCAGCGCCAGCCGGGCCTCGCCCATGCCGGGGCGGAGACGCAAGGCCTCCTGTGCTTCAGCGAGCGCTTTTTCCCTGAGGGCCGGGTCGCCTTCAGGTCCGGAGGCAGCGTGGCTCAAGCGCATCGAGAGCCGCGCTCGGGCCAGGGCAAAGGTGGGATCGAGATCGATCGCTTGCTGGTAAAGTTTCACTATCGCTTCGGGATCGACCTCCGAAATCATAATTCGGAGTTCCATCTCTCTCGCCCGCAGGTAGAGGAGATAAGCCTCCGGGTTCTCGGTCGGCTTGGTCGAAACCACCGTCACTTCGCGTGGAGTAAGAGTGGCCTGCAGCTCGTGTGCGATTTCAAGTGCCACTTCGCCTTGTAAGGAAAGCAGATCGGTCATATTGCGCTCGTAGCGTTGCGACCAGACCTGCCGCTCGTTGCGGGTGTCGATCAACTGCACATTGATGACCGCCAGTTTGGGCGAGCGGCGGACGCTTCCTTCCAGGACGTAAGCGACGCGAAGTGTCTCGCCAATCTGCCGTAGCTTGCCCGCCAGCGCTGCTCCGCGATAGGCCATGACCGAGGCGCGGGCGATTACTGTCAGTTCCTTGATTTTGCCCAGACTGGTCAGGACATCGTCCTGGATGCCATCGGCCAGGAAGACGTCATCTTTCTCCGCGCTGAGGTTTTCAAAGGGAAGAACAGCGATTGATTTTTCGTCCAACGGGACGGCCGCCGGCGTTGCCTTCCCGGTTTCCGGCGAAGCGACCGAGCGATGCGCTCGCCGGCTGGATTCCATCCAGAACGCCAGCGCGGCGAGCACCAGGATAAGCGCCGCGATGCCGCCCAGCAGAGCTATTCGGCGGCGACGAAAAGCTGTCTGAGCCTTAGCCGTTTGCTGCTCGCGAGCTTGCTTTAACTTTTCCGGGAGATCGCGGTTGCCATCGCTCTCGGTGTAGAGACTGACCAGCGGGACGCGGACCCCGTGCTTGACCTCGCATTCGCCGAGCTCATGCAGGAGTGGCTGCCAATGGCGATATTCCGCGAGATCATCGGCCGCGCGTTTCGAGAGAAGAATGTGGCCGGCGTCGCCGCAATCCATCACCCGTTGCGCCATATTGATGCCTGCGCCGGTGACATTGGCCCGCTCGTTCACGTCCATGATCACGTTGATCGGGCCGCTATGAATCCCCATCCGGAGTTGCAATTCCGGATGCGCCCGGTCGGCACGGCTCAGCTCCAGGGCGCACTCCGCCGGCGCTTCCGGCGTGTTGCGGAAGACCAGCGCCATCCCATCACCGGTCGCGAGTCGAATCAGCTTTCCTTCCGCTTCGGCCGCCCGGACCTGCTTCGATGCGCGGACCATTTCCTGGAGATGCTCCAGCAACTCGCTTTGCTCGTTGATGAGCAACTTCGAGTAACCCACGATGTCGACGAAAAGAACGTGCCCGATCTCGAGGGGAATATCCGGTGGCGAGACCGAAGACATGACGAGGAGAGGATAGGGCAGGTTGCCCTCCTTCGTCGCAACAATAATCTGCCTCCGACTCTCCCCTGCAGTCGTTAGGCAAACGCTCGGCCGTGCCGCTACTTCGACAAGTAAGGCGCGGCGCGAGCGGTGATGGCGGCGACGCGTTGCGCCTGGGCCGGGCTCATCTTTCCCGCTTCCTGCTGCAATTTGGCGGCCGCTTCCCGCGTGCTCTTGGTCAGATCCATATAGCGGATCGTCAGGCTGACATCGCCGCCCTTAATTTTTTTTGCGACGCGAACGAATTCATTGGCCGTTTTTTCGTAAGCGTTGATCGCCCCGTCTAACTCGCTCACCGGAGCGGCGCTGCTCCTCGCCTTGGCGGCGGCTTCGGCCTCGGCCGCGCGTTGGGGGCTGCAACTGCTGAGTCCGGCAGCGAAGAGGAGAAGGAGAGCGACCGAAGTCGGGATGAGAGTGGTGGATTGTTTCACAAAGTCTTTTTTCGGGAAGAGGAATCTATCGCAAAAGCGCCTCGCTGGGCAACGCGCGTTTCATTTCGTGGCGGACGGCCGCTCCAGGTTGTTCGTTCCGCCGCGTCGCCAAAGCGAGTCGATGCTCCAGCTGCCGCCCCCGGCCACCGCCATGTAGAGAAAGACGAAACAAAGGGCGACGGCCAGTTCGCCGCGGTTCTTGATCGGGAAAAGGCTGCCCGGGGCGTGGACCATGAAGTAAGCGACCGCCATTTCGCCGGCCAGGATGAACCCGACGAGACGAGTGAAAAGGCCAAGCACGAGGAGGAGCCCGCCGCCGAATTCAAGCCAGGCTCCCATCAGCATCAAGGGCGGCAGGCCGCCGCCGCCAGCCGGCATGGGATGATCCGAAGGAGGAAAATGAAAGAGCTTCTGCGTGCCGTGCTCGAGAAAGAGAAGCCCGATCACGATCCGCAGGATGCTGAGGAAGATCGGCTCCCAGCGCTGAAAGAAAGAGCTTGAGTCGGCCATGGGCGGGAGCGTTTCGGAATGTCCGGCGCCTGTCAAGCAGAAGCGCTGCCACGCCACTGAGCCTAACGAAACAAAGACTCTGTAGCGGCGCTCTGTGAGCGTCGTGTCCAATGCTGTAGCGGCGCTCTGTGAGCGTCGTGTCTGCCAGAGGGTCGGCGCCCCGTCGACGGTCACAGACCGCCGCTACAGAGTCGCGTTTTATTTGCCGGCCGGATTGCCAACTTCCTCCTCCGGCGTTCTTGTTGAGGGAGAATGGATCCACTCGTCAAAGTGAAATGGATGCGCGGCTCGCTCGGGGAAGTTGCCATCGCGCGGGTGCAATTTTGGCAGCGCGCGCCCGAGCGATGGCAGCCCCCGATCAACGCTTTTCGCTGCGCAAAATGCCTCTGGATTTGCGTCGATCTCGCCGGGGTGGAAAAGAGCGCGATCGATCTTCGGATCGAACCCCGCCGAGTCGTGCTCCGCGGCACGCGCCGCCCTCCGGAGCCGGACGAAGTGCGCGGGCGCGCCCTCCAGACGCTTGCCCTTGAGATCGATTATGGACCTTTCGAGCGTGAGTTCCTCCTTCCCGCCGAGGTGCGGGTGGAAGAGGCGCACGCCGAACAGGAAAACGGACTCCTCTGGATTCATCTCCCTCTGCAAAAATGAGCGACGGCGACCTCCAGCTTTTGCAAAACACCGGCGACCTTCCGCCCGCGCCCGCGCAACTGGCTGGCGGCGAAAATGCCGCCGGTCCCGCAATCCACATTCCGGAGGAGTTGTCGATCATGACTTCGCGCGGCTTCGTGATTTTTCCCGGCTCCGTTCTGCCGCTCACGGTGAGCCGCCCGGCCTCGATCAAATTGCTCGATGAAACGCTTGCCCTAACGAAAGTGATCGGTCTCCTTGCCCAGCGCGACGAGGACGTGGAAGAGCCGCAGCCGGCCGATCTCTATTCTGTCGGGACGGCCGTGCTCGTTTTGAAAATGTTTCGCCGGGCGGACGATAACGTCGTCATCGCGGTGCAGGGCTTGCAGCGTTTCAAGCT